>CAYVSH010000099.1:1743-11449 GCA_964453625.1 uncultured Chitinophaga sp. | reverse complement strand
GCTTGGGTTAGAGATCCTAGCATACCGAAAAGTTCCGGTTAACACAGATGATATCGGAGCTTCAGCTTTGAGTGTAGAACCGGAAATGGAACAGGTATTCATTGCACGGCCGGATCATCTTTCAAATCCAGAGGACTTTGAAAGAAAACTATTCATACTAAGAAATTATGCTTCACACATTATCAATGATACTGTAAAGAAAGATGAAATAGGTTTTTATATCGCATCACTTTCTTATAAAACGATCGTATATAAGGGACAACTAACAAGTTTACAAGTCAGGAATTATTTCATCGATCTTAGCGATAAAAGACTTGTCAGTGCATTTGGGCTGGTGCATTCCCGTTTTGCTACAAACACTTTTCCATCATGGAAATTGGCACAACCTTTCCGCTTTATTGCACATAATGGTGAGATTAATACTTTACAGGGAAATCTTAACTGGCTAAAAGCAGGTGAGAGAGGGTTTACTTCTCCCTATTTCACAAAGGAAGAAATTGAAATGATCTTACCGGTAGTTGCAGAAAGCCAGAGTGATTCAGCCTGCCTGGATAATGTTATTGAATTACTGGCATTAACTGGCCGCTCGTTACCACATGTATTAATGATGTTGATTCCGGAAGCTTGGGATGGTCATGAAGAAATGGATCCTGTTAAAAAAGCTTTTTATGAATTTCACTCATCCATGATGGAACCGTGGGATGGCCCTGCTTCAATTTCATTTACTGATGGAAAAATTATAGGAGCAACTCTTGATAGAAACGGACTAAGGCCTTCCCGGTATTGTGTTACCAATGATGACCGTGTGATTATGGCTTCTGAAACAGGCGTAGTTCCAGTTGACCCTTCAAGCATTATTGAGAAAGGAAGGCTGCAACCCGGAAAAATGTTTGTGGTGGACATGGAGAAAGGGAAAATCATCAGTGATGATGAATTGAAAAAAGAGATTTGTTCTCAAAAGCCTTACGGCGAATGGTTGAATAAATATAAAATCAGGCTGGAAGAATTACCAGAGCCAAGAACCATGTTCACTCATCTTGAAAAAGATCAGATATTCAAATACCATAAAGCTTTTGGTTATTCTTCAGAAGATCTGGATACAATTATTGCTCCAATGGCTTTAGATGGTAAAGAGCCTATTGGTTCAATGGGTACAGATGTTCCTTTAGCAATATTAAGTGATCAGCCACAGCATCTGAGTCGTTATTTCAAACAACTCTTTGCACAGGTTACCAATCCTCCAATTGATCCAATAAGGGAAAGGCTGGTAATGTCTCTAGCTACATTCGTTGGCAACACAGGTAATTTATTAGTTGAAGATCCATTAACCAGCCATAGTGTGGCATTGAAACATCCTGTACTTTCTAATTATGCGCTGGAAAAGATCAGAAGTATTGATACCGGTTTATTCCAAGCAAAAACAATTCAATGTTATTTCAGGGCTGATGGTAAACCAGGTTCACTTAAAAAAGGTTTAGATAGAATTTGTGAATACGCCGTTGATGCAGTGGAAGACGGATTTAAAGTCATCATCTTGCAGGATAGAGCTATTGACTCAAACCATGCAGCAATACCTTCTCTTCTTTCTGCATCGGCAGTGCATCATCATTTAATCAGAAAAGGATTAAGAGGACAAGCAGGCATAATTGTAGAAGCTGGCGATGTGTGGGAAGTTCATCACTTTGCATGTCTTATTGGATTTGGTGCAACTGCTATCAATCCCTACCTCGCTTTGTCTACAATCCGGAGCATGAAAGAAACCGGAAAACTTCAAACTGATTTAAGTCAGGATCAGCTAAAGAAGAATTATATAAAAGCTGTAAATGATGGTTTACTGAAAGTATTCTCAAAAATGGGCATCTCCACACTGCAATCATACCAGGGAGCACAGATTTTTGAAATTCTTGGATTGAATAAAGATGTAGTTAGTAAATATTTCTCCGGAGCAACTTCCAGGATCGAAGGCATGGGATTGGATGAGATTGCACGGGAAACACTAGCCAAGCATTTATTTGCATTCAGCAAAAAAGAAATTCCTGCTGACAGGCTTCCTGTTGGAGGTGTTTATCAATGGAAGAGAAAAGGCGAATTTCATTTATTCAATCCGCAAACAATACACCTGTTGCAGCATGCAACAAAAATGAATGACTACGAAACATTCAAAAAATACTCTAAACTGGTAAATGACCAGGGAGAAAAAGCATGTACGCTACGTAGTCTTTTTCAATTCAGAAAAACAAGAGCTTCTATCAATATTGACGAAGTAGAACCTGCTGAGAATATTTATAAACGTTTTGCGACGGGTGCAATGAGCTTTGGTTCTATATCCTGGGAAGCTCATACTGTTTTAGCTATTGCAATGAATCGTCTTGGAGGAAAAAGTAATACAGGTGAAGGTGGTGAAGATGAAAAAAGATATCAAGTAATGGAGAATGGCGACTCTATGAGAAGTTCAATCAAACAGGTAGCATCTGCAAGATTTGGAGTTACCAGTTTGTATTTAAGCGAAGCCGACGAGTTACAAATAAAAATGGCACAAGGAGCAAAGCCAGGCGAAGGCGGACAATTACCCGGACATAAAGTTGATGACTGGATTGGAAGAGTTCGTCATGCTACACCGGGTGTAGGATTGATATCTCCTACACCCCATCACGATATTTATTCAATTGAAGATCTGGCACAACTGATCTATGACCTGAAAAATGCAAATCGTACAGCAAGAATAAGTGTGAAGCTGGTAAGCAAAGCCGGTGTAGGTACGATTGCAGCAGGCGTTACAAAAGCCAAAGCAGATGTGGTATTAATATCAGGACATGATGGCGGCACCGGCGCATCACCATTAAGTTCAATCAAACATGCAGGCCTTCCCTGGGAGTTGGGATTGGCTGAAGCACAACAGACTTTGGTAAAAAATAAATTAAGAAGCAGGGTTGTTGTACAGGCAGATGGTCAATTAAAGACAGGAAGAGATATTGCAATTGCAGCATTACTCGGAGCTGAGGAATGGGGAATTGCTACGGCTGCATTAATTGTGGAAGGTTGTATCATGATGCGTAAATGCCATATGAACACCTGCCCCGTTGGTGTAGCTACTCAAGATCCTGAACTGCGTAACCGTTTTAAGGGCAACCCGGATCATGTGGTGAATTTTTTCAAGATGATCACCGAAGAATTAAGAGAGATCATGGCGGAACTTGGTTACAAAACAGTAAATGAAATGGTAGGCCAGGTAGGCAATCTTGAAATAAGAGAAAATATTAAACATTGGAAGTATAAGAACATTGATCTTTCAGCAGTGCTTTACAGAGAACCAGACTCAATGTATCAGACTTTATATTGCAGCGAAGAACAAGACCACGGATTAAGTGAAAGTTTAGATTGGAAATTACTGGAAGCTGCAAAACCTGCCATTGAAAACAAGCAATTCATTAAAGCAACATTTGATGTAAAGAATACAAATCGTACAATTGGAACTATACTTTCCAACGAGGTCACTAAAATATTCAGGAGTGAAGGATTGCCTGATAATACAATACATTTCAAATTTCTGGGAACTGCCGGACAGAGCTTCGGCGCATTCAATACCAAAGGAATTACACTGGAACTCGAAGGAGATGCCAATGATTATTTCGGTAAAGGATTAAGTGGTGCAAAGCTCATCATCTATCCTTCTAAAACTGCAACCTATATTCCAGAGGATAACAGCATCATAGGTAATGTAGCATTCTATGGTGCTACGTCTGGTGAAGCATTTATTAGAGGGAAAGCAGGGGAACGTTTTGCAGTTCGTAATTCAGGTGCAAATGTAGTAGTAGAAGCAGTGGGTGATCATGGATGTGAGTACATGACCGGTGGACGGATTGTGATCCTCGGGGACACAGGCAGAAACTTTGCCGCAGGTATGAGCGGAGGCATTGCGTATGTATATGATGTAAATGGAAAATTTACAGACAATTGTAATACTGAAATGGTCGATCTTGACAAATGTGATGATGTTGATAAACAAGAATTGTACTTGATGATACAGAATCATGTTGAATACACCGGCAGTACTGTCGGAAAATTCATCATAGAAGATTTAGATAACCAGTTACAACATTTTGTAAAAGTGTTTCCGAAGGATTATAAAAAGGTATTGATGAAAAAATCAGAAAAGACCGAACATCAGGAAGCCCGAAAATAAAACCCGGACTTTAAATTGAATTGTTTTAGGGACTGTTCGACTTTTTGACTTCGGACTTAATTAGTAACTATAAATCAGGAATTGTAAACTAAAACATGGGCAAACCAACAGGATTTAAAGAATTTACAAGGGAGCTTCCCGGCAAACAATCTGTAGAAGAGAGGTTACTGCATTATAATGAATTTGTAGATCGTTATACTGATGAAAAATTAAATCAGCAGGCTGGACGTTGTATGGATTGTGGTGTTCCATTTTGCCACAATGGTTGCCCGCTAGGAAATGTGATCCCGGAATTCAATGATGCTGTATATAAACAAGATTGGAAAGAAGCCTATGACATTTTAAATTCTACTAACAACTTTCCTGAATTTACAGGACGCATCTGCCCTGCTCCTTGCGAAACCGCCTGTGTACTTGGTATCAACCAACCTGCTATAGCTATTGAAGAAATAGAAAAACATATTATAGAAATTGCTTTTGAAAAAGGTTTTGTAAAACCTCATAACCCTAATCTCCGCACTGGTAAAAAAGTTGCAGTAATCGGTTCCGGTCCTGCCGGGTTAGCTGCAGCTGCACAACTTAATTATGCCGGCCACTCTGTTACAGTTTTTGAAAGAGATGATGCACCTGGGGGTTTACTTCGATATGGGATACCCGATTTTAAATTAGAAAAATGGGTAGTAGACAGAAGAATAAAATTAATGGAAGAAGAAGGTATCGTTTTTAAATGCCATGCGAATGTGGGTGTAAATACCAGCATCAATGAAATACTAAGAGAATACAATGCTATCGTTCTGGCAGGCGGAAGCACAGTGCCAAGAGACTTACCGGTTCCCGGAAGAGAGTTGAAAGGAATTCATTTTGCCATGGATTTTCTGAAACAAAATAATAAACGGGTTGCCGGAAAAGATCTTTTTGCAAATGCAGAAATTGAAAGCAACATACTTGAAGAAGAACTAAAGGCTACAGGAAAAAATGTAATTGTAATAGGTGGCGGCGATACAGGAAGTGATTGTGTTGGAACTTCCAACAGGCATGGTGCAAGGTCTGTTACACAATTTGAGTTGCTGCCAAAACCACCGGCTGAAAGAAATGATTTTATGCCCTGGCCATCTTACCCGATGCTTTTAAAAACAACTTCATCACATGAAGAAGGTGCGGATAGAAAATGGGCTGTAGCTACCAAAGAATTCATTGGTGATGAAAACGGAAACTTAAAAGCAGTGAAGACCGTCGAACTTGAATGGAAAATCGTAGAAGGCAGAGCTGCACAGTTTGTTGAGGTTCCCGGCAGTGAAAAAGAAATTCCATGTGAATTAGCTTTATTGGCCATGGGATTTTTACATCCTCAGCGAGAGGGCCTTCTCAAAAATCTAGATGTAAGCCTTGACGAAAGAGGTAACGTAAATGCATCAGAAAAAGATTATAAAACCAATATATCCAAAATATTTTCTGCCGGTGATATGCGGCGTGGCCAAAGTCTTGTAGTTTGGGCTATCAGCGAAGGAAGGGAATGCGCAAGAAAGGTTGACGAATTCCTTTCTCATAACTTCAGCCTACTTGAATCAAAAGATTCAACAGTTCATCTCCAAATTCAATAACTAGGAAGTAAAGGCAATTTTTAAAACATTAATTTATTTTTTAATGCTATAAAATTGAATATTTGACTTTATTTATTGACATTTTTATATTTATTGTCAACATATATTAAAAACTAACATCTGTTTATGTCTTTTTTTTATAAATTCGTTAACTATAGTTCACATTTTATTTTTATTTAATGTTTAATTAAAACTTTGTTTATGAGTAAAAGAAAAGCAAAACAGATCTTGCCATTTGTTCTTCTGGTTGCAATTGCTCTTTTGGCCATGTTTGTAAAACCCACTGCTGATTATGTACCGGGAGCTAACGACCCGCAGTACAGTTCATCAGACATTGCATGGGTTTTAGTTTCGACAGCACTTGTTTTTTTGATGACACCCGGCCTTGCATTTTTCTACGGCGGAATGGTTAACAGAAAAAATGTGATCTCAACAATGATCAAAAGTGTTGTAGCTGCCGGAATTGTAGGAGTACTTTGGATAGTTTGCGGATTTAGTCTTGCTTTCGGAGAATCGATTAGCGGACTTATTGGCAACCCTTCCACTTACGCCTTTTATGATGGCGTAAAGTCTGGAGCTCCGTGGCCGGCTGCCAGTACTATTCCGCTTTCATTGTTTTCACTTTTTCAACTGATGTTTGCCATCATTACACCAGGATTGGTAGTAGGTGCAGTAGCAGAACGTATTCGTTTTACTTCTTACGTTTTGTTTATTGTTCTCTTTGCATTACTGGTATATGCACCAGTAGCACATTGGAGTTGGCATCCGGATGGTTTCCTTGCCAAAATGGGAGTATGGGATTTTGCCGGAGGTACAGTTGTGCATATAACAGCAGGCTGTGCTGCCTTAGCAGGTGCTATGGTTTTGAAACGAAGAAAATCGCATAGAGAACACAAAGAAATTCCACCAGCAAATGTTCCCTACGTTTTAATTGGCACCGGACTTCTTTGGTTTGGTTGGTTTGGATTCAATGCTGGTTCAGCTGTAGGAGCAACCCCATTGGCCGTAAATGCATTTGGAACCACAACAACAGCTGCATCAGCAGCAGGTCTTGCCTGGCTTTTCTTTGATGTGATTAAAGGTAAAAAACCTTCTGTTCTTGGCTTTTGTATAGGAGCTGTGGTCGGCCTGGTGGCTATCACTCCTGCGGCTGGTTTCGTCGGAATACCGCAAAGTATTATTATCGGTCTTGTAGCTTCAATTGTCTCCAACATCGCCGTTAGCATAAAGCAACGTTCAACTGTTGATGATACACTGGATGTATTCCCTTGCCATGGATTAGGAGGAATGGTAGGTATGTTGCTGACAGGTGTATTTGCAAGTACGGCAGTACATGGCATAGAAGGAGGACCCAACGGATTATTTTACGGAAACCCGGGATTCTTTTTTACTCAGTTAAAAGCAATGGCGCTGGTTTCAGCATATAGTTTCATTGTCTCATTTGGAATATTCAAGTTCATCAATTTTGTAGTTCCAATCAGAGTGAGTGAAAAAGAAGAGGAGGAGGGCCTCGATGCATCTCAGCATAACGAAAAATATCTGCAAGGAACATTGTTGGTACACAACAATGGTACTGTAGAAGAAAAATCAGTAGAATTTCAGTAAACAAAATTGAAAAAGGCACTGCTTTAACGGCATAAACTTCTCGTAAAAGCTTATACCAGCTGTGCCCTTTTCTCACATAAAAAATGCAATACAATGTTACAAAAAATATTTGTGGCAGCCATAACTATGCTGTCTTTCAATTCGATAATAGCTCAAACCGCTTCAATAAATATAAATTCAGCTGATACAGCTGCTAAAACACCTGAAGATCAAAAAAAAGAGCCGGCTCTTTCAATTTCAGGTTCGGTTGATGCATATTTCAAATATGACTTTTCTAAATCAGTAAACAACAGTTTTACAAGTTTTACCCAAACACAAAATGCTTTCGCACTGGGTATGGCTAGTATTAAATTTGAGCATTCCGGCAAAAATGTCACTGCTGTTGCTGATTTAGGTATAGGCCAAAGAGCAAAAGACTTTTCATACAATGATGACGGAATAACTCAAGCCATTAAACAATTATATGTAAGTTATTCACCAGCTGACTGGCTGAAATTTACATTGGGCACATGGGCCACACATGTTGGATATGAATTACTGGATCCGCAATTAAACAGAAATTATAGTATGAGTTATATGTTTACCAATGGTCCGTTTTCGCATACCGGCTTAAAAGCAGATATTACAAAAGGTAGACATAGTTTCATGCTTGGTATTGCTAATGCAACGGACTACCGAATTCCTCCATCAGATCATCTCAACAAAAAATTCCTGCTGGCACAGTATAGTTATGCTTTAACAGATGACATCAAAGTTTATTTGAATTATGTAAACGGACAGAATCCTGACACTTCAAAAGTTAACCAGGTTGATGCTGTAGTTACGGCCAAATTAAGTGATAAGTTCAACATAGGCTATAATGGAACAATTAATTCAAGCCGCTTTTGGGATGGCAGTAAAAATATCGAAAGCCAGTCATGGTGGGGCTCAGCATTGTACCTGAATTATGATCCAAAACCATGGTTAGGTTTAACACTAAGAGGTGAATACTTCGGAGATAAAAACAATTTAAAACTACCTTTCTCAGGTGGTGAAAGTAATGTCTTTGCAACAACCATATCTGCAAACTTTAAAACAGGTGGATTTATATTTATTCCAGAGATCAGGCTTGATAATTCAAACAAAGAAATTTTTGTTGATGCAAAAGGATTGCCTAACAAGGCAGCGGCAAATTTCCTTATTGCAGCTATTTATTCGTTCTGATAATAAAATCTTTATTGGCAAGCAATCGTTAAACTCCCTCCGTTTTTACGGAGGGTTTTTATTTCATTACACCAATGGTTCCTGCTGGCTGAGACAATGAAAACTTCCCAGCCCCCAGATAATATCTGTAGAATCAATTCCAATCACTTCCCGATCAGGAAAACATTGCTGAATGATCTGTAAAGCCTTATCATCTTTATCAGAACGGAATGTAGGTACAATGACAGATTTATTGGCAATATAAAAATTAGCATAGGAGCATGGTAGCCGCTGATCTTCATACACCAGTTCATCAGGCATCAAAAGTTCTACAATATTAAGCTGCTTGCCATTCAATAAACGCATTGTCTTTAATTGCTTCAGATTATGCTGAAGCAATTCATAATTCTCATCATACTTATTCTCTTCAATCACCGTCAGCACAGTGTCTTCATTTACAAAACGAACGGTATCGTCAATATGTCCATCGGTATCATCACCAATAATTCCTTCATCCACCCATAGCACCTGTTCCATACCATAATATTTACACAGATAATCTTCGATCTGCTGCTGATTCAGATGTGGATTCCGGTTTGGATTAAGCAAACAGGCAGTAGAAGTCATTACTGTTCCTGCTCCATTAAACTCTACTGAGCCGCCTTCCATCACAATACCAGGATGAAAAACTGGAATATCAAAATGCTTTCCGATCAAAGTAGGTATCACATCATCCAGATCATAAGGAGGATATTTATCTCCCCAGGCATTATAACCCCAGTCTACAATAACTTTTTTCTGCTCTGCTGCAGGATTGATCAAAAATGCCGGACCATGATCCCTGCACCAGGCATCATTGGTTGGATGAAAAAAGAATTCAACTTTTGACAAATCAACATTTTGTTTTTCCAAGTGTCCTGTTGCAAAATTTTTCATTGCTTCATCAGCAACGTTGATACGAACAATTTCACCTTTCGTAAGTTCCTTTATAAACTTTGAGTACGAAGGATAGATCGTATCTATCTTTCCCGGCCAAGATGCTTCTTTGTGAGGCCAGCTTAGCCATGTTGCAACATGAGGTGCAAATTCAGCAGGAAAGTAGTAGCCGAGTTCTTTAGGAGTTTGAAAGCTAGAA
>CAYVSH010000099.1:0-1643 GCA_964453625.1 uncultured Chitinophaga sp. | reverse complement strand
TGCAAATTCAGCAGGAAAGTAGTAGCCGAGTTCTTTAGGAGTTTGAAAGCTAGAAAGACCGGAAGACGGAAAGTCAGAAAGTTTTTGCGTATTCAATTATAAATATTTTATTTTAAAGAATTACGTAAGGCATTAATCATAACTAAGATTTCCTCACACATTTTATAAATTTTATCAAAATCTTTATCAGCAATATAACCTCTTCTTTTTGCCAGATAAATACATCCAACAACTTCGATAGCAGAGCGAAGTGCAATGCCGAGAAATCTTCTAAATTCCGGGTTAGTTTGACCGGTTGATCCTTCAGCAATATTCAATGACACAGAATCAGCAGCTCTCTTAATTTGGGACGTTAATATATATACTTCTTCTTTAGGAAATCCTTTTGATACCTGATGAACAACATCAGAAAGATCAACGGCTTTCTGCCAAACAATTAATTTTTCAAATTTAAATGGCATCGAAAAATAATTTGAGTATAAAACAAACCAACCTATTTCTTTCTGACTTTCGGTCTTAAGAATATTCGGTCTTCCTGACTTCCCTCTACTCTTCGTCTATAAATCTTTTTGTAATAGGTTGGTATGAATCAATTCTTCTGTCCCTCATAAAAGGCCAGTGAGTACGGTACTGATCAGTTTTTGCAAGATCTAATTCCAGCACTTTCACTTCTTCATTTTCATGTGATGCTTTATAAAGAATTGTTCCGAATGGATTAGAAACAAAAGATCCGCCCCAGAATTTCATTGCATCATTTTGTTCAAGCCCTACCCTGTTCACACTTACCACATGAACACCGTTTGCAACTGCATGGCTTCGCTGAATAGTTTGCCATGCTCCATATTGTTCTGTGTTGGTTGCTTCATCCTGTGCAGTTGCCCAACCAATTGCAGTTGGATAGAATAATATCTCAGCTCCCATCAACGAAGTAATTCTTGCGGCTTCAGGATACCATTGATCCCAGCAGATCAATACACCAATAGTTGCGAATTTTGTTTTCCAGACTTTATAACCAAGATCACCGGGTGTGAAATAGAACTTTTCATAATACGCCGGATCATCCGGTATATGCATTTTCCTGTACTTACCTAAATAACTTCCATCAGCATCAATAACGGCTGTTGTGTTATGATAAAGACCTTGTGCCCTTTTTTCAAAAAGCGAAGCGATTATTACAACACCCAAATCTCCGGCAACTTTTTGCAATGATTCTGTAGAAGGACCAGGAATTGGCTCTGCCAGTTTGAAATTTTCATAATCTTCCACATCGCAGAAGTATAAAGAAGTAAACAATTCCTGCAGACAAACTATCTGTGCTCCATCAGCAGCAGCTTTCTTTATACCTGCTATTGCTTTGTTCAGATTCTCTTCTTTATTATTAGTGCAACTCATTTGCACCATGCCTACTTTTACTTTACTCATCTTTCTTTATTTGAAATGCAAAAATAACTGATTGAGCTTTGAATACGTTTGTATACTACGCTGAATTCCTGCCCGCATTAATAATTCCAAAAGAACAACGCATTACCAGTTTGCCAAACACATCCCTTTCCGGATGCTGAATATTCTTCTCTTCCATTTCTCTTACCCTGGTTATGGCATACTGCTGAATAGTTACGAGTGGTAACACAATTCTTTCCCGC
>CAYVSH010000098.1:3955-11581 GCA_964453625.1 uncultured Chitinophaga sp. | reverse complement strand
AATTTGGATTTTGCAGAATCCTGCTGTTGTTTGCTGAAGAGTAAGGCCCTTGGCCTCATGGGACTTAAAAGCTCCTCACCTGAGTTTATATTCCTGCTGAAATAAAAATCATCTGACACCATACCGATCATATCGGCAGTGTTGGTTACAAACGCATAATTGTATTTCTTATCGGGGTCTAATAAGTCTCTTCCTAAGGTTGTATTTACGTAGGATTGGTGCAGCATACCTGCAATGGTAGGCAACACATCTATTTGCGATACAACTTCTGGTCTACGTTGCGGTGTCAATAATCCGGGAGCATAAAAAAGCAGCGGCACATGTTCATCAGTCAACCGCTGATCTGTCCATACCTGCGGATAAATAGCATCCGCATTACCAGCCAGCCCATGATCACCGACAAAAACAAAAATGGTATTGCTGAAATAAGTTTCCTTTTCTGCGGCTTCCATGAATTTTTGAATACAAAAATCAGAATAGCGAAAGCAATTATACTCGTCCAGCGATTCAAATCCATATTTGTTCAATACGTCATCCGGCACAAATTTCATTTCAAATTCTTTTTCTCCCGGCGGGATCGTTTTGTTATAAGGCCGGTGATTACCCGAGGTCTGTATATAAGCAAAGAATGGTTTATCTTTTTTCCGGAACACATCATTTGCTTCCAGGAACAACTCTTTATCGCCTATACCCCATACATTCACATCTGGTATTGAATCCCGTTTGCCAGTATGTTTTTTCAAACCATCAATATTATCCAGTAACCCTTCAAAATTGCCAAACTCAGGATCACCACCGAGGAAATAGTGCTTTTCATACTCATTAAAGTAGTCAACAATGGTATGTTGGTTCACCGCTTCGGGATTACGGCTTGAAAATTTGAACAACTGTGCGTCAGGTATACCGGATAAAATAGCAAACAAAGCTCTTGCTGTAGAAAAATGTGGAGTAAAACAACGTTCGAAGAAAATACCTTTCCTGCTGATGGAGTCAAAATAAGGTGTCGCATCCAGCAGGTTACCACTCATGCTGCTTTTATACATACTGTACGATTCGCATTGCACAAGTACAATATTGGGACGGCTTTCTAATGCATTGCTTCTTGGCCCTATCTCCCTGCGAAATGAAAATGTATTTTTATCAGGCAATTGCATCCATTCAGCCATCAACGGAAAAGCTTTCCTCGCTTTTGATTCATTATATTCCGGCTTTCTTAGTTTCAGAGTAGAAAAAAAATTCTGTAACGGATTTATAGCTAGATAAGATTTGAACTGGTTATCAAATTTAAAACTGTCATTCCGGCTAAGCGGCGGCCATGAAAAATTTCCCCAGGTAAATAAAAAAAGTATGCCTGCAGCCACACAAAAATATTTTCTGCGATAAGGTATGCCTAATCCATCCGTTCTTGTTATTACCTGCCAATGGCTACGGTGATACATCCAACGGAAAAACAAAACGGCAACAACTAATCCAAGCAGCATCCAGAACAAGGGATAGGTTTGCTTCATCATCTTCCACGAAATCGAAAAATCTTCTGTAAAATTCATCGCCCCTGCATCCAATGGCGTTTTATTATAAGAAAAGCTGCCAAAGCCTGCCGCAAAAAACACAAACACAATAAAAGTAGTAATGGCAAGATACCATGTCCACCACTTCTTATTGCGGGAAGAATAAAATGGTGACATCCGCGGAAACATACTGAACAGTATAACCGGTAACAGTATAAAAGATATCCAACGAAGGTCATACCGTATTCCCATCAGGAAAGATGGAATAGCATCTGCAAGTGAAATATTCCCGGGCCGGAATGCAATAAAGGTCGCCAACCTGAATAATGTAAATATCAGCAGGAAGATAACCAACAGGTTGGCCACCCACATTATCGTCTTTGGAATTTTAAACCGGCGAAGCATTATTACATGTCCTGTTTGAAAAGCTACAAAGTAAAACAAATAAACGGCTTCCGGAACTGCATCTTTCAATAGTTTTCTGAAATCAAAACGTAGATTTGCAAAATGCTTTTGCAGATACTAAATCTCCTGGAAAACCTAATCGCATGGGATCACTCCTTGTTCAGAATAATAAATAATGATGGATCAAACCCCTTTTTTGATGCTGTTTTTCCATTTATGAGAAAACAGGAAAACTGGTATCCGCTTTACTTATTCCTGCTTGTTTTTGTATTATTGAATTTCAAAACAAACCGTTTTTGGTGGATCATATTCTTCGTTTCAACAATTGCCTTATCGGATATGACCGGAACGAGAATTTTCAAATATGGTTTCCTTCGCATTCGTCCTTGCAATGATCCGGATATTATCGAAAACCTGCGGTTACTGGTAGCATGTCCATCCGGATATGGATTTACTTCTAACCATGCTGCTAATCACTTCGCCATGGCAACTTTTTTATTCATCAGTTTCAGGCATTTTGCAAAAAACTGGATGATACTGGCATTTGGGTGGGCCGCTTTGATCTCGTATGCCCAGGTATATGTCGGTGTTCATTTCCCTTCGGATGTTATTTGCGGCGCTGCGCTGGGCATTTTTTGGGGCTGGATAACTGGTTCAGTTTTCAATAATGTATTAGGCGGATTGCAAACCGGAGAGTTGAAGTAAATACATCAGCGAATGTCCTTTTTGTTATGATACAGCAGGTACCTTGCTGTTTCATAATAACCAAGAGTAAGGTCACGGAATTTTGAAACCAGTGCATCAGAAGGAATTCCTTTGGGTAAGGGATCATTATTTCTCAAAGAATAAACATTTTCTTCTTTTGTTTGAAGGTTATACTTAAAAAAATAAGTTCCACTTACAAGGCCAAGCAGCCGCATATCAAAATCATAAACAAATGCATGGTTATTATTTAAATCACTGTCATTTGCTGCTGCGTTAAAAAAAATATCCCTACCCATCGTCTTATTCAAAACAGGTTTGTTCATGAGGCTTGTTAAGCTTGGCAAAACGTCTAACTGAGAAACTTTTTTTTCAACCGTCTGTGGTTGCAATAACCCGGGAGCATAAAATAATAACGGCACATGATAAAGGGTAAGGCTTTGTTCAGTCCAGACTTTGGGCAGCATATCCCCTGCATTTCCCCTTATTCCATGATCGCCTACAAATACAAAAATTGTGTTATCAAAATAAGCTTCCTTAGCAGCAGCTTCCAAAAAAGTCTGGAAAGTGTAATCCATATATGTGTAGGCGTTCAGTTCTTCATTACTCCAAAAACCATATTTCGTCAAAGTATCTTTTGGGAAAATTCTTTCTTTAATAATAAGCTTGTCTGCTTTTGGTATTGTATAAGGTCTATGATTATCTGCAGTCTGGATTATTCCAAAAAAAGGGGAAGTCTGATCCTTAAATACAGCATTGGCCTCAAGAAAAAGATCCTTATCGCTGATACCCCATACATTAATTCTTTTTGCTTTATAATCTTCTTCTTCAAACAAATGAAGGTTTTTGATATTTCCTTTTAAGACACCTCTTATGTTTGCCCAGCTTGCACTACCCCCGATAAAATAAAGTTTTTCATAACCCTCCAATTGGTCGAGAATGGAATACTGGTTGACTATATTCGGGTTGCGGCTGGCCGTTTTAAAAGATGTAACATCGGGTATGCCGGTAATGATTGCCCAAACACCTCTTGCCGTTCCATAAGCTGGGGTATAACAATTATTAAAAAAAACACCTTTCTTACATAATTCATTAAAATAAGGAGTTGTATTTAACGGATTGCCCCACATTGAGCTTTTATAGGCGCTGAAACTTTCACATATAACTAATACTACATTTGGATTTGGAATATTTATTTTCTGACTTGAAAAAGTAACCCTGCTCAATGACATGGTTCCTGAATCAGGTTTCGAAACAGAAAAAACAGGAGCCATCACCTTGTAATAATGTTTTGCCTTCTTAATATCAAAACCTGAATGCCTGTACTTCAAACTGCTTGCAAAACTCTGAAACGGGTTTAATGAGAGGTTGGCCTTGTAATCACTTCTGAAATTGTAAGCATCACTCCACCGGAGAGGGAATTGACCAATACGGCCGTATATACAAACACCAGCTATAAAAAAGAAAATGATAAAACTTGAAACAACATTTACTTTTGAAACTCTCGGGGGTAAGGTCTTATTTACAGTAAATATCTTGCGGGATATTAAAAAAAGAAGAACAAAACATAGAACCCAAAGTAGAAAAATTTTAATTACCGGGTAAGTTTCCCATATCATTCTGGCAGAAATCTGGGCATCTTCTGCATATGTAAGCAAGCTGGCATTCAGCCTTTGCCTCATGTAAGCAAAAAAACAGAAATCAACTGTATAAAATACAATAACTACTATTCCAAAAAGCCGGGTATATATTAATAGCAATTTTGCGGAGATATTATTAGAATATGGCTTAAAAATGTAAAAAGAAACAAATAGAAATGGAAGCAATAAAAACACACAAACTGTCCGGGCATCATACCTTATTCCCATCCAGAAAGCTTCCCAGATGCCTGCTTCTGCAGGTGGCATGAATACAATGTGAAAAATCAATCTGAGAAGAGTGAAAATCAACAGGTAAAACAAACCAGTCATGATTAGCCACCTGATCATTCTTGAATGTATAATTCTCTCCATAAGCAGTTGATTAAAGCTAACAAATAATAATAAATAACCCGAAATGTATTATAACCATATAAAGAACTGATAATAAATAAGAAACTCAGATTTGCTATCTTCGATAAATAACCAACTCAGGCACCCTGATGGACATAGTCATACTGTGCTTTCTCATATTCCTTAATGGTCTTTTTTCTATGGCTGAAATTGCACTTGTTTCTGCCCGTAAAGCAAGACTGGAGCACCTGGCTGAAAAAGGAGATAAGAATGCAAGGCTTGCATTGGAACTTTCCAACAAACCTGAAAAATTTCTTTCTGCAGCGCAAATTGGAATTACACTTATTGCCATTCTTACGGGTGTTTTTTCCGGTGAACGATTTGCTGGTTACTTGCAACCATATATTGAAAGGATAAGTTTTCTGAGTGAATATGCAGATACTATTGCCACAACTATCATTGTAGTGATCGTAACATTTCTCTCCATTGTCTTTGGCGAATTGATACCAAAACGTATCGGGCTATTAAGGGCTGAAAAAATAGCAAAAGGAGTTGCCAGGCCGATGAACCTGTTTGCCCAATTCACACATCCTTTTGGCTGGTTGTTAAATATGTCCAGTAATCTTTTCTTCCGTGTATTTAATATTAAACGGATGAAAGATGATGCTATTACGGAAGAAGAGATCAAAACCCTGATAACAGAAGGAACAGAAGCCGGAACCATTGATGAAGCCGAACAGGAGATCATTGAAAGGGTATTCCATTTAAGCGATAGGAACATCACTTCATTAATGACACACAGAAGTGATATTGTCTGGTTCAACCTCGATGATAATGAAGAAAAGATAAAAGAAAAGATTCTGGCCGAACCACATTCTGTTTATCCAATCTGCGATGGTAGTATTGATTATATAAAAGGTTACGTTTCTATAAAAGATCTGTACATCACACCAGATCACCGATTGTTTAAAGACATCATGCAGCCGGCACTATTCATCCCGGAAAACAATACTCCTTACCAGGTGCTGGAAAAATTTAAAAAATCACACAAACATTCCTGTTTCATTGTAGACGAATATGGAAGTGTGCTGGGTTTAATTACTTTGAATGATATACTTGAAGCAATAGTAGGAGATATTCCACAACCAGATGTGGAAGATTATGAAATAATAAAAAGAGATGATGGAACATATCTCGTAGATGGACAAATACCTTTTTACGATTTTCTGACCCGTTTTGAAAAAACAGAATGGATGCATGAAGGCGAACATGATTTTGACACCATCGCCGGTTTTATTTTGCATGAACTGGAAAAAATACCCAAACCGGGAGACAAACTGGAATGGAAAGGATTTAAAATTGAAGTGATGGATATGGATGGTCACCGTATTGATAAGATACTCATTTCTCTCAGCCATGAATTAAAAAATGAGATAGAAGAATAATCAGAAAGAAAACGAAACTGTCTTATCCGGATAACTCAGCTTATTGCTTTTCCTGCTTCCCCCCACAATCACATGCATGATGTTTACCTGGTCATCAAAAAGATCATACATCAGGTTATTGGCAATATCAATTTTAGAAGCTGAAGTCGTATTGTTCACTTCAAAATAACTATAAGCAGCTTCTTTATCATTCTCATAACCGAGATAAGAAAGTGTGACTGCTTTCCCGTTTATGGATATTGATAAATGTGACAGGACATATTTTTTCACCAAAGAATCCATAGCAGCTTTGTTGGGTGGATTTATCAGGTCGGTCTTGGTCTTATAATTCTGTGCCAGCACTTTTTCAAAATCGTCGGTAAAAATCTTACAGCTTATCTCCAGGTTCTTATCTGCCGCATTATGATTGATCTCCACCACACTGACATGAAACGGATGGTCAGCTGGCTTTGCCGAAGTTAAAACCACTGCTGAAACCGAAATAAACAACCATTTATAGAGTGTTGATGCCATTTGCACTATTATTTTCTACATTACAAAAGTCTGTATTATTTTGACGCCGCTAATGCCGCTAAAATAAAAATTCTCCGCAAAGGACGGCTTTAGATTGTAATAAGATGCAGGATTTTGGGCTTTATTTTGGACTTGGGTGGGATCACATCATCAGCAAAAATGCATTGGATCACCAATTGTTCATTGCAGCATTGGCTGCTATTTATCTACTAAAGGACTGGAAACAGGTACTGATACTGGTGACTGCGTTTACCATAGGCCATTCATTAACATTGGCTCTAAGTGTTTTTGAACTTATTTCCTTTAAAGTTGAATGGGTAGAGTTTTTAATACCCTGTACTATTGTTATTACTGCCATCAGCAACTTGTTTCAAAAAGAATTTACACCCAAATCCATTCGCATCAATTATTTCCTCGCATTAGCTTTTGGATTAATTCACGGTATGGGATTTGCAAACTCCATTCGCTTTATGCTGGCAAGTGATCAAAGTATCGGCTGGAGCCTGTTTGGATTTAATATAGGGCTTGAAGTGGGACAGGTAGTAGTAGTTACTGGCTTGTTACTACTGGCGCATCTTATCACAAACATCTTCCGGGTAAACAGAAGAGAATGGGTAATATTTTTATCCGCTGCTGTTTTTGGTATCTCCTTATTAATGGCATTGGATCGTCTTCCTTTTTAAAATATATATTAAACTATAAAAAATGAAAAAGTATCTTTTATGTTGCAGCTTGCTGGTAGCCTTGTGCGGAACGATCGGGGCACAGATTCAAAACAATTCGAATTCGAATCATGCCAACAAGTTTGAGCAACTCGGAACCATTTTGCCCACACCAAATGAACAAAGAACAGCAAGTGGTGCCCCGGGAATCAAGTACTGGCAGCAAAGAGTGGATTATGATATTAAATGTGAATTGGATGAAGACAATAATAAACTGACCGGGTCCGAAACAATCACTTATTTCAATAACTCTCCGGATATTCTTAATTATTTCTGGATGCAGTTGGACGAGAACCAGCACAGCACTTCCACGCCGGCGGCTGCCGAGAGGATGAAAGCG
>CAYVSH010000098.1:0-3945 GCA_964453625.1 uncultured Chitinophaga sp. | reverse complement strand
CAATGCCAATTACCAGACACAGAATACCATTCCACAACAGGCAACTGATAAAACACTGGATAGGTATGAAGAGAAAATGTCAGATAATGGCTATGGTTTCAACATCACAAAACTGACAGATGCTGCCGGTAAGCCATTGAAATATACTATCAACAAAACAATGATGAAGGTTGATCTGCCGGTTCCGTTAAAACCAGGTCAGAAATTTGTTTTCAATCTTAGCTGGAATTATAAACTGGCAGACCGTGGAGATTTCATTCGCTTTGGCGGCGCAAGAGGTGGTTATGAAAAATTCAAAGATGGCAATAATAATTATACCATGACACAGTGGTATCCACGTCTTTGCAAATACAGTGATGAGCAGGGATGGCAGAACCATCAGTTCACCGGTACAGGTGAGTTTGCTTTGACATTTGGAAACTTCAAAGTACAGATGACTGTACCTGCTGATCATATTGTTGGTGCTACAGGCGAATGCCAGAATTATGCACAAACATTAACGCCAACACAAATGAGCCGCTGGCAAAAAGCACAAACAGCAAAAGAGCCGCTACAAATAGTAACATTGGATGAGGCATTGAATGCTTCAAAAACAAAAAGTAAAGCAAAGAAAACATGGATATACAAAGCAGATAATGTAAGAGACTTTGCCTGGACAGCTTCTAGACGTTTTGTGTGGGACGCTATGCCAACAATGATCGAAGGCAAAAAAGTAATGTCAATGAGTTATTATGCAAAAGAAGCCTACCCGATTTACAGCAAGTATTCTACAAAAGCTGTTGCACATACACTAAAGACCTATTCTAATTTCTCCTTCCCCTATCCTTACCCTGTAGCTATCAGTGTGGAAGGAAACCAGGGAATGGAGTACCCGATGATCTCCTTTAATCCCGGAAGAGCAAATGATGACGGCTCTTATTCTGAAGGAGCAAAGAATGCAGCCATCTTCGTTATCATACATGAAGTGGGACATACTTTCTTCCCGATGATCGTTAACAGCGATGAAAGACAATGGACCTGGATGGATGAAGGATTGAATTCATATCTGCAATATCTTTCACAGGAATTGTGGGATAATACATTCCCTTCCAACGGAGGTCCAGCCTGGACAATAACCAACTACATGAAACTTCCAAAAGACCAGTTGGAACCCATCATGACCAATTCAGAGAACATCAACAACTTTGGGGCAAATGCTTATTCCAAAGTTGCAACTGGTTTGAATATTTTAAGAGAGACAATTGTTGGTAGAGAGCTTTTTGATGAAGCCTTCCGCACTTATTCAAGAAGATGGGCTTTCAAATCACCTACACCTGCAGATTTCTTCAGAACTATTGAAGATGCAACAGGCGAAGATCTTGATTGGTTCTGGAGAGGATGGTTTTATAGTACAGATGCCTGTGATATAGCTATTGACACTGTAAAACATGCAATACCGGATGTTGAAGCTGTTCCGCAAAGAACAACTGATACAACTTTCATGGTGGCTTTGGCAAAACCTGCGGTAAATCCGTTTGATGATATTTCAAAGATCAGGAACAGGCAGGATAAGAATATCGTTTTCGAAACTGACAGGGATACTTCACTTCGTGACTTCTACTGGAAATACGACAGGGAAATTGAAAAATATGATACCACAAAATACCCGGTTGTAGTTTCCCCACAAACAGAATCATTGGATGAAGAAGGCAAAAAGAAATATGGTGACAAGCATTTATACGAGATCACTTTTTCAAACAAAGGGGGACTGGTAATGCCCATCATTATTGAATGGACGTATGATGATGGTACAAAAGAAATAGAAAGGATACCTGCACAGGTTTGGAGAAAGAATGAGCAAAAGGTGACCAAAACTTTTATGAAAGATAAAGAAGTGGCTTCTATAAAACTCGACCCTTACAGGGAAACAGCAGATATTGATGAGAGTAATAACAGCTATGGTGATATAAAACCACCAAGCAAATTCAAGTTATTCAAACAAAAACAAAATGTGCCGCAACCACAGGCACCAACGCCAATGCAAAAAGCGAAAGAAAAGAAAGGTTTCTAAGTCTTAAACAATAGTATTTATTAATAATTTTTCCGGGAAGAAAAAAAGTCGATAGGAAATATGATCTTATCGGCTTCCTTTCTTCCCGGTTATCATTTTAAAAAGGGTCTAAAAATAAACTTTCAACCATTGGTAAAATTATTCAAACCCTATCCTGTTAAAAAGCAACAATATAAGTAAGAATCTCAACCAATACCATTTTACTCCTTGCCCTAATTACCTTAGTTTTGAAAACAGTTGAAATTTCATTATAAAATAAAATCGTAATATAAATGAAGCGTTTCCTTTCATCACTATTGATCATTTGCTTTATTACTTCTGTAGCTGTTGCACAAAATATTCAGAACAATGCCAACAGCAATCATGGTAATAAGTTTGAACAAATGGGCAGTATTTTACCTACTCCGAACGAATACCGTACTGCAAGTGGTGCTCCCGGACCAAAGTACTGGCAGCAGCGTTGTGATTATGATATCAAATGTGAACTGGATGAGAAAAATCAGAAGCTTACCGGAAGCGAAACCGTTACTTATTTTAATAATTCACCGAATGAGCTTACTTACCTATGGTTGCAACTGGACGAAAACCAGCACAGCAGTGTGAACAATGCCAACTACCAGGGCAGTAATCCTATGAGCCGGGCTATAAGTCCTCAGCAGATTGAACGGGCCGATGAAAGCAAAAGCGACAATGGATATGGTTTTAATATCATGAAACTGACTGATGCTGCCGGCAAGCCATTGAAATATACCATCAACAAAACAATGATGCGGGTTGAATTACCAACCGTATTGAAACCTGGCCAACGTTTTGTTTTTAAGCTTGACTGGAACTATAAATTAGCTAATCGTATGGAAAGAGGTGGCCGTGGTGGTTATGAATTCTTTCCTGAAGATGGTAACCATGTTTTCACTATCACACAATGGTATCCCCGCCTATGTGTGTACAGTGATTTTCAGGGATGGCAGAACCACCAGTTCACAGGCCGTGGTGAATTTGCATTGACTTTTGGCAATTTTAAAGTGCAGATGACTGTGCCAGCGGACCATGTTGTTGGTTCAACAGGTGAATGCCAGAACTATCAGCAGGTATTATCCCCTGCACAACTTAACCGATGGAATAAAGCAAAAAATTCCAGCGATGTAATAGAAGTAGTAACATTAGATGAAGCTAAAGCTGCTGAAAAGCAAAAAAGCGATAAAAAGAAAACATGGATTTTTAAAGCAGATAATGTTCGTGACTTTGCATGGGGATCTTCCAGGAAGTTTGTTATGGATGCCATGCCGCAAATGGTAGCAGGTAAAAAAGTAATGTGCATGAGCTTTTATCCAAAAGAAGCTTATGGTTTATATAGAAAATATTCAACCAAAGCAGTTGCACACACTATCAAAACTTATTCAGACTTTACTATTCCATATCCTTATCCCGTCGCCCAAAGTGTGGAAGCCGCCAATGGAATGGAATATCCAATGATCTGTTTCAACTTCGGAAGAACAGAAAAAGACGGAACTTATAGTGAAGGAACAAAAAATGGAATGATCGGTGTGGTAATACATGAAGTAGGACATAACTTCTTCCCGATGATCATCAACAGCGATGAACGTCAGTGGAGCTGGATGGATGAAGGCCTGAACACATTTGTAGAATACCTGGCAGAAGAATTATGGGATAATAAATTTCCAAGCCGCCGGGGCCCTGCAGGTTTGATAACTGATTATATGAAGTTGCCAAAAGATCAACTGGAGCCGATCATGACGAACAGTGAGAACATTGTACAGTTTGGGCCGAATGCTTATTCAAAACCAGCAACCGGTTTAAACATACTGAGAGAAACCATAATGGGCCGTGAATTATTTGATTATGCATTTAAAGAGTATGCAAGAAGATGGGCTTTT
>CAYVSH010000097.1:0-11771 GCA_964453625.1 uncultured Chitinophaga sp. | reverse complement strand
GTAGCTCAGTTGGTAGAGCAATACACTTTTAATGTATGGGCCCTGGGTTCGAGTCCCAGCGGGATCACAGTAATTTAGTCCGGTTTTTCCGGACTTTTTTATTTATCACATATCATCTGTTTCAGTTCTGCAATTTTAATCGTTGATTTCCTGAAGCAGAAAACTATATCCAGTTAATCATAATCTCATTCTTTTTGCACAATTTTAAAGTAGGTTTGTAATAATTAATTCAATTTTCATGTCTCCTTTTTTCAATAATAAAGTGGTAGTGGTAACAGGCGGCACCGATGGTATTGGCAAAGCCCTTGTTGATGCCATGCTTAAAGAAGGTGCCAAAGTAGCTACCTGCAGCCGTAATCATGATAAACTTTACACCTTACAGGCTGAATATCCATCATCTCCATTGCATACAATGGTGGCTGATGTTAGCAATGAGAATGATTGCCGGCGTTTCATGGAAACCACCATTAAAGTGTTTGGAGGAATTGATATCCTCATCAATAATGCAGGTATTTCCATGAGGGCTTTATTGAAAGAGGCCGATACCGAAGTGATAAAAAAAGTAATGGACATCAATTTCTATGGAACTGTGTATTGCACCAAGTATGCACTCAATTCCATCATAGAAAGAAAAGGAACCATTGTTGGTGTATCATCCATAGCAGGTTACCGGGGATTGCCAGGTCGTAGCGGTTATTCTGCTAGCAAGTTTGCCGTGCAGGGTTGGCTGGAAGCCATCAAAACCGAGCTGATGGCGGATAAAGTGCATGTAATGTGGGTTTGTCCGGGTTTTACAACTTCCAATATCCGAAATGCAGCATTGAATAAAGATGGTTCTTCGCATGGCGAAACGCCTATGGATGAAAGCAAGATGATGAGTGCTGAAGAATGTGCTCGTCATATTTTAAAAGCCGTCCGGAAAAAGAAAAGGACTTTGGTACTAACTTTTACCGGCAAAAGGACTGTGTTCATGCAAAAGTTTTTTCCAAAGCTTGCAGATAAATTTGCTTATAAGTTTTTCTTTAAAGATGGAAAGCTTGTGAAATAAAAACTTAACCTGACCAAAAACCTTAAACTGTTTTGCCCTTACTAACCTTAACATCGGATATTGGAAGCCCCGATTATCTTGTCGGTGCAGTAAAGGCGCAATTATTACAGATCAATCCTGAGTTCCAGATAGTAGATATCTCGCATAATATTCCACCCTTCAACTATCCACAGGCAGCTTATGTTTGCAGAAGTGCAATCAAAAATTTTCCAGAGTACAGTTATCATTTAATTCTTGTGAACTTATTTGAAAAAAAACCTGAACAACTGCTTCTAGCCTTTCATAATAATCAATACCTGGTATGTGCAGATAACGGTTTGCTGACAATGATACTGGAAGAAACACCTGATCTTGTAATTGGAATTCCTTTAGATAAATCTGCCACAAAAAACACTACTTACCTTACTTCAGTAATGGGTAAAGCTATTAATAAGATAGTAAATGGTGAATCTATCAAAAGCATCGGTGACCCGGAAGTAAAATACCTGGAGAAAAAACATTTGCGGCCAACATTGGATAATAACTCCATTGACGGACAGATCATATTTATTGACAGCTTTGAAAATGTGATAGTCAACATTACACGGGAACAATTTGAGGAACAACGAAAAGGCAGAAGTTTTCATATAGTCTTTAAACGGGATGAAACGATAGACAAGATTAGTGAAACCTATGCTGATGTTCCGGAAGGTGAAAAGCTGGCACTTTTCAATAGTGCCGGATACCTGGAAATTGCGATTAATAAAGGAAATGCTGCAGGTCTTTTTGGGTTAAAGGGATTCTCCGAGAAAATAAGGCAGGGACAACTCTCTTATCAGACCATCAGGGTCTATTTTGAATAGTACACATTTGCCTGCACTGAACATACAAATCATTGTATTGTATTATCAAAAATCTCAATGAAAAGATGTCCTCAAACCTCTTGTCCTTCTTAGGTATCTTTTAAGCTATATTCCCCTATTTTTGCTTTCCTTCAATTAAAGGGATAATCGCTGGATTTTAGAGGAATTAAAACCAATTTTCAAGTTTATGAATTTCAGAAAAGTCAATAACATTACCGGCTGGGCTGTATTCTTTATTGCTTTCGCCACTTATTTTTTGACCCGTGAGGCAAGAGCCAGTCTTTGGGATACAGGTGAGTTTATCGCCAGTGCTGATAAATTACAACTGCCCCACCCTCCCGGTGCGCCGTTGTTTGTGCTGATTGGCCGTTTCTTCATTATCCTTTTTGGTGATAATGGTATGACCGCTGCCAACGCTGTCAACTTTATGAGTGCATTGGCAAGTGCAGCTACTATATTGTTCCTTTTCTGGACCATCACACATTTTGCCCGTAAAATGATGGTAAATGCCGGTGAACAGTTAACAGCAAACCAGACTTTTGCCACCATGGCTGCAGGTGCTGTTGGTGCATTGGCATATACATTCAGCGATTCATTCTGGTTCAGTGCTGTAGAAGGTGAGGTATATGCATTATCATCATTCTTTACTGCATTGGTTTTCTGGGCAATGCTGAAGTGGGAACATGCAGATGAAAAAGCAGGTAACGACCCGGTTGAAAAAGCAAGAAGCGACCGTTGGATTATTTTCTTATTCTTTATGATGGGTCTTTCCATCGGAGTCCACTTATTGAACCTGTTGAGTATACCTGCAATTGTAATGATTTATTATTATCGCCGCTACCAGGTTTCTACCAAGGGGGCTATACTTGCATTCATCATCAGTTGTATAATTACCGGTTTAGTACAGGTTGGTGTTATTCAATATTCCATGAAGTCTGCAGGTCTTGTTGATGTATTTTTTGTTAATACATTGGGCATGCCATTCTTTACTGGTTTTGCTTTTTATTTTATAGTCCTTGCTATTCTAATATTCTGGGCAATGCGGTTTAATGAAGCTAATTTTTCTAAACCAAAAATTGTTTCATTTTACATTGCATTTATCGTTTTATCGTTACTCCCCTTAATACTTTCTTTGGGTTATGGAGATATGAAATTCTGGAAAGTACTTGGAATCTTAGCAGTTTTAGGTGCTTCTTATTTTCTTAATCCTTCCAATTTAAGAGTAATCAAACTATCACTTTGGTGTTATGGGTTTATGATGCTTGGTTACCTGATGTACCTCACACCAATGATTCGTTCAAACGCCAACCCTGCTGTTGACATGAACAATGTTGATAATCCTATCAACCTTGTTTATTACCTCAGCCGTGAACAGTATGGCGAAGCACCAATAGTATATGGCCCGCATTTTTCTGCAGAATATAAGTATGATGAAAATGGCAACGTTGAATTGACCGAAGGGGAAATGAAATATGTAAAAGGTGAAAAAAAATATATCCCTACGGGAAAATCAAGAAAACCAAAATACCAGAGTGCTGATATGCAGTTGTTTCCCCGTGTTTGGGATGGAAGCAATGACCAGTATCATGCAGACTTCTATGCCGAATGGCTGAACCTTGGAATGGAGAAAGCTCCTGTAACCGGAAGGGACCGTTATGAACCTCCGACCTTCTCTGATAATATGGAATGGTTCTTCAGTTACCAGATGGGGCTGATGTACTGGCGTTACTTTATGTGGAATTTTTCAGGTAAGCAAAACGATGTACAGGGATTAGGAAATAAAAGAGATGGAAACTGGATAACAGGTATTTCAATGATTGATAACAAACGCCTCGGCGATCAATCTAAACTCCCAGATACCATAAAAAATAATAAAGCGAATAATAAACTATACTTACTACCCTTTATACTTGGCATACTTGGATGTGTTTACCAGTTCTTCAGAAAAAAATCTGACTGGGTTGTTACATTCCTTTTATTCTTTATGACGGGTATTGCAGTAGTAATTTACCTGAATCAACCGGGCAACCAGCCAAGAGAAAGGGATTATGCTTATGTTGGTTCCTTCTATGCATTTGCAATCTGGATCGGTCTTTCAGTAATTGCATTTATCAGGCTGGCAAAAGAAAAGGCAGATAAACTTACTTTCCAGAATACTATGATCGGAGGAAGCATTCTTACTTTCCTGATTACATTTATGAGTGCGGCTCCGGGCACAGGTAGCGATATGTTTATGACTGGAGTTTTTGCAACAGCCTTATTTGCTATAGTTGTTGGCGCATTAACCTACCTCATCAGGGCTATTTCATCTGGCGGACAAAATGAACGGATGCTCAATATTGCATCTACAGTTGTTTGCCTTGCCGTTCCATTATTAATGGCGCAGCAGGAATGGGATGACCATGACCGTAGCGAAAAAACTACAGCTCCGGATATTGCAAAAAATTACCTGGAAAGCTGTGCCCCAAATGCCATCATCTTCACTTTTGGAGATAATGATACTTACCCTCTCTGGTATGCACAGGAAGTAGAGGGTGTTCGTCCAGATATACGCATCATCAACAACAGCCTATTGGGCATTGACTGGTATATCAACCAGCTTCGTTACAAAGTGAATGATGCAGATTCTGTAGATGTGATCTGGTCTGAAGAACAGATAGAAGGACATAACAGGGAATATATGCGATACCGGATGAGCCCTAATGCTGACCCCAATAAATACTATCCATTATATGATGTAATGAAAGATATAATGGGTAGGGCATATCCTGATCCTGAAACCGGCAGGGATGTTGGCCCAACAGCTTTTCCTGTTGCAAGGGTTTATAATCCTCAGACAAAAGATTATGATCCGGTAGCAAGATTTAGTGTGCCTGTTGATAAAGAATTAGTAAGGAAGAATGGAACTGTACTAGCCAGCGATAGTGTGATAGATGAAATGCGATTTGAGATTCCAAGAAACAAACTGGATCAAGGTTTTGTACGGAGTGATTTCATTATTCTAAACATCATTGCTTCCAACAAATGGAAACGTCCGATCTACTTTACATCACCAATGGGTGAGTTAGGCTTTGCAGAATTCCTTCGCAAAGATGGAATGTCATACAGGCTTGTTCCTGTCATTACCAGCAACCCGCAACAAAACTGGGTGGTGGAACAGGCTTTCCGACAGAATGGTTTAGGAGGAACACAGATAAGAGCAAACAATCTTGACTCAATGTACAAAACCATGATGAATGATTTTGAATTCGGAGGTGCAAATAAGAAAGGCGTTTACTTTGATGAAGAGAACCGTCGTCACATCCTTAGTATACGTTCATTATTTGGTGAAGCGGCCGGAAATATGGCAGATGAAGGCAGAATGGATGAAGCACAAAAGTTGATTGATAAAGTGGAATCAGGGATTAGTCCAGATAATTTACCATATGGTCTTGTAAGCCGGTATAACAGTCACAACCAAACCACCATGGTTTACCTTGAAGGTTGTTATAAAGCTGGTAAAAAAGAGCTTGCTGAAAAAGTAAGAGCAGCTGTCCGGAAAGATCTTGAGCAGCAATTCGATTATTATGCAACCATTGGTGGCATGAGCCGTGCCGAATTTGATGGCATATTCAAGCAGTATGAAAAGATGAGACAGGAAGCACAAATGAGAATGGCTTTTGCACAAACACCTGAACAGCAAAATCAGGCAAGAATGGAAATCAACAGAGCTGATTATTACTTCACAGATGCATTAAAGGATAAGCAGATCGGCTTAAGAACAGAAATGCTGATCGCAAGAGGTCTCTTCCGGGTGATGGATGCCATAGAAGAAAAGTATGCACCTAAAAAAGAAGACAAGCCAACAACTGAAGGTAATACTACAATAGATAATTCAGGAAAACCGGACAGTACAGGAAAAGCCGATACCGGAAAACAAAATTAATGGCAGCATAGAACATTTAGAAAACCTCCGTCAGAAGCGGAGGTTTTTTTTATTTAAACTATTCATTCGCTTAAGTTGTTGTTAACTTAATCCGGCTACAAAGTTTTTATCGTAAATTGTATGTCCATGAAAGGTTTTCATTTTACAAAATTTGATGCAAATAGTGAAGGCAAAAGCAAGTTTCAGCAATTGCTTGATCTTTTTATGCAACTCCTTACTTATACCAGTGGTGATGTAAGTGAAGCCATGCAGTGGATGAATGAACTGGATAAACAATACCAGTTAACAAATGACGAATACGGCATGGGAGATTTTATTGATGAATTGAAAGAAAAAGGCTACTTAACGGAGAACAATGAAAAAGGCGAAATAAAAATTACTCCAAAAACAGAACAAGCAATCAGAAAAAGTAGTCTAGAAGAGATATTCGGAAAGCTGAAAAAAACAAAGCAAGGCGATCATAAAACCTTTAAGCCAGGACAAGGCGATGAAATAAACCCGGAGACCAGGCAGTTTCAGTTTGGTGATATGCTGGAGCAGATTGACTTTACCGAAAGCATCAGAAATGCACAGATTAATCATGGTATTGATAGTTTTAGTATGAATGAAGAAGACCTGAGCATTCGTGAAACTGATTTTAAAGCACAAACGTCAACCGTATTAATGATCGATATTTCTCACTCCATGATACTATATGGTGAGGACAGGATAACACCTGCCAAAAAAGTGGCAATGGCATTGAGTGAGCTGATCAAAACAAGATACCCGAAAGACACATTGGATATTGTAGTGTTTGGAAATGATGCATGGCCTATTGAAGTGAAAGATCTTCCTTATTTACAGGTAGGACCTTATCATACTAACACTGTTGCAGGACTAGAGTTAGGTATGGATATTCTTCGCAGAAGAAAAAATCCTAATAAACAGATATTCATGATCACCGATGGAAAACCAACCTGTTTAAAAATTGGTAAGAGGTATTACAAAAACAGTTTTGGATTGGACAGAAAAGTGATCAACCGTTGCCTGAACCTTGCAGCTCAATGTAAAAAATTGAAGATACCTATTACTACTTTCATGATCGCTACTGATCCATATCTGCAAAGATTTGTTCAGGAATTTACCGAGATGAATCATGGTAAAGCTTTTTTTGCATCATTGGACAAACTAGGTGCATTTATATTCAGTGATTTTGAAAGTGGGAAGAGAAAAACCTTGTACTAAGTCTGAACCACGATTTGGGCAGATGAATAAGATTTATAAGATAATATATGACTGATTATAAGTATAAAGAAATTACTGAAAAAATAATAGGCTCCTCAATGAAGGTTCATTCAGCCTTAGGAAACGGCTTTCAGGAAGTGATTTACCAAAGGGCATTAGAAATCGAGATGCTGGATGCAGGAGTAAACTTTGTAAGAGAATTTAGTATGCCCATATATTACAAAGGAAAAAATATTGGCGAAAGAAGAGTTGATTTTTTTGTTGAAGAAAAAATTATGGTTGAATTAAAAGCACTCATTCAACTCGAAAAAGTACACCTTGCACAAGCCAAAAATTATCTTGAAGCATATAATATGCAAGTAGGTTTGCTGATAAACTTTGGCAGCATTAGCCTTGAATTTAAAAGACTTGAAAACACAAAGTTTGTTGCGAATAATCATCTATCAAATCAATAAATCCACCCAAATCGTGGTTCAGACAATATGAACAAGACAATAAACACATTAGGCGAACTAAAAGCATCCGGCTATCAACCCAAAAGCATAAAAGAAGAAATTCGCCGGAACCTGATCGCAAAATTGCAGAAGCAGGAACCAACTTTTCCGGGCATTGTCGGCTATGAAGATACTGTGATACCTGATGTGGAAAGAGCTATTCTGAGTAAACATAATATCCTCTTCCTCGGTTTGCGGGGACAAGCCAAAACAAGAATGGCAAGACAAATGACGGAACTGCTGGATGAGTATATTCCAATTATAAGTGGCAGTGATATCAACGACGATCCGTTGAATCCTGTATCAAAATATGCGTTTGATCTGATTGCAGAAAAAGGTGATGACACTCCTATCGAATGGCTGCACCGAAGCCAACGCTATGGCGAAAAACTGGCCACACCAGACGTAAGTGTTGCAGACCTGATAGGAGATATTGATCCGATAAAAGCAGCAAACCTGAAACTCAGTTTTGCTGATGAAAGAGTGTTGCATTACGGTATTATTCCCCGAAGCAACCGAAGCATTTTTGTGATCAATGAATTACCTGACCTGCAGGCAAGGATTCAGGTTGCATTATTCAATATACTGGAAGAAGGTGATGTGCAGATCCGTGGATTTAAGTTGCGGTTGCCGTTGGATATCCTGTTTGTGTTTACTGCCAACCCGGAAGATTACACCAACAGAGGTTCTATCGTAACACCATTGAAAGACAGAATTCAAAGCCAGATATTAACGCATTATCCAAAATCGTTGGAGAATGCATTAGAGATAACAGAACAGGAAGCAAATATCAGTACTGAACAAAAAGAAAGAGTAAATGTAAGCGACCTGGTGAAAAGATTAATAGAGCAGATCGCCTTTGAAGCAAGAAGCAGCGAACTGGTAGATAAAAAAAGTGGTGTAAGTGCAAGGCTTACCATCTCTGCATTTGAAAATGCAGTTAGTGCTGCTGAACGTAGAGCTATTGTTAACAATGAAAAACAAACACAGGTGTGGATGAGTGATCTTGTTGGTATTATTCCTTCCATCACCGGGAAAGTGGAATTGGTATATGAAGGTGAGCAAGAAGGGCCTTACCAGGTGGCAATGAATTTAGTGGATAAAGCTATCCGTACACAATTTGTACAATACTTCCCCAATCCTGACCAGTTGAAAAAAAGAAGAAACACCGGAAAGCCTTCTATGCAGGAGAAGCCCGAGGAGAACCCTTATCGTTCCATTACTCAATGGTTTGATAAAGGCAATAACCTGAATATTTCGTTCAATACTTCAGAAAAAGAAAAGCTGATGCTGCTGTACCAGGTAGATGGTCTTCATGCACTGGTTAAAAAATATTTCCCAAAAGTAAATGATGAGCAAGCAGCGTTACTGATGGAGTTTGTGTTACATGGTCTATCCTCCTATTCATTGATCAGTAAGAAAATATTTGAAAGCAAAGTTGAGTTTAAAGACCTGGTAGGAAGTATGATGAACTTTGACAGTAAGGATTATGAAGAAGAATTTGATGAGGAGGCATAAAAAATAACCGGTGATATTGCACCGGTTATTTCAAAAACTATACTACTTTTTTAAAATCTAAACCCAATACTTGCTCCGCCGGACGGATAAAATCCCCCCTCTGCAATAAATGGTGTAAATGCAATTCTCCAGGTTATTCCCTTCTTTCCAAAAGGTTGTTTTCTGAAACCAAGTACAAAAGAAGCGGCAACTGTATTGTCCGAAGCTCCGCTGTCATCAAAAATATCACTGATTGAAGCGGATACATAAGTAATGCCTCCACCTACTTCCAAATACTGACCTTTACTGCCAGCAAGGTAGTTAACCTGTGCTGGTATTGCGATGTAACCTGTACCACTGTTACCAGCACCTCCAATACCAATCCGAAAACCAAATCCGTTTTCTTCTTTCTTAAAGCGACCATCATAATTCACACTATAAAGTATACCAGAACCACCAGCTTCCAGGTAAACCTGTGAAGCATTGGCGGTAGTCTTGCCCTCTCTTTCTACCCCTTGTGCAGAAATATTTTGCTGGCTTACTACTACAACAATAAAGCAACTAAAAATAGTTTTTAAAATAAAGTTGATTTTTTTCATAAAAGATTTTTTGATTAAGCTGCAATTTATAGTTTAAGAAAACTGAATAATCAATATTATATAATATTAACTTCTCTTTCTAAAATCACCTCAAATTTTTTTTGAACACTTTCACTGATAGCTTCACTCAAATTAAAAATATCCTTTCCGGAAGCATCGCCATAATTTACCAGCACCAATGCCTGCTTTGCATGGCAGCCAGCATCACCATTTCTATAACCTTTCCAACCGCAATGCTCAATCAGCCAGCCAGCCGCCAGTTTTACATTCCCGTTTAGAAGTTTGTAACCAACTATGTCAGGAAACTCAGCTTTGATTTCAGCAAACTGTTCGTTGCTTATTTCCGGATTCTTAAAAAAGCTCCCGGCATTGCCGATAACTTTCGGATCGGGTAATTTGGATGAACGGATGTTGATAACAGCATCTGAAATAGCTTTAATAGAAAGTTCCTTCACCCCCATCTTTTCCAACTCTTCATTAATGGCGCCATAGCTTGTATTAAAAACAGGATGCTTTCTTAATTGAAAAGTTACATTCAGTATTACATACTGATCTTTATACTTTCTTTTAAATACACTTTCCCGGTAACCAAACTCACAATCATTTGCAGAAAAGTTTACAACCCTTTTTTCATGTACATCATATGCTTCCAATGAATAGAAAACATCTTTCAGCTCCACACCATAAGCACCAATATTCTGCATAGGTGATGCACCAACATTACCGGGTATCAATGACAGGTTCTCTATACCGCACCAGTTCCTTTCAATGCAATACAAAACAAACTGATGCCAGTTCTCTCCTGCTCCTGCTTTTACATACACATATTCATTATCCTCATGTACTTCTATAATTCCCTTTACTTCATTCTTTAAAACCAATCCATCGAAATGCTGGGTGAGTAAGATATTACTGCCGCCGCCGAGTATAAGAGTCGGGAGTGTTGAGTCAGTAGCCAGGAGTTCTGCCAACTCATCTCCATTGTTGAAAGCGGAGAAATAACGGGCCATCGCATCAATTCCAAAGGTATTATATGGCTTTAATGAAATATTTTCCTGAATTTGCATACTGCAAACATCCTGATTTTTTATGACAGCAGCTTTAATCGGTGCTACAGGTTTAATTGGCAATTATCTTTTAGAAGAACTGTTGAAGGATGACTATTTTGACAAGGTCAGGATACTCATACGCCGGCCGATAGACATATCACATCCCAAACTGGAAAAACATATTGTTGATTTTAATGATGCCGATTCTGTTTTAATAGCCCTGAATGATTCTAATGTTTTGTTCTGTTCCATCGGCACCACACAGCAAAAAGTAAAAGGAGATAAAGCTGCTTATAGAAAAATAGATTATGATATCGCAGTAAATGCAGCCCGGTTTGCCAAAATGAATGGCTGCGAAACATTTGTTTTGGTATCTTCCGTTGGGGCAAACAGCAAGAGCAATAACTTTTACCTGCAACTGAAAGGAGAAATTGAAGAAGCTGTTCAGTCAGCTGGATTAAACACCGTACACATCATGCGGCCATCCGTTTTACTTGGCGATAGAAAAGAAAAACGTTTGGGCGAATCTATTTCAAAAAAGATCATGAGTGCTTTATCATTTCTTGTGCCGGCGAAATACAAAGCCATACACGGAAGAACGGTTGCAAAAGCCATGGCGAACCTGGCAAAAGAAAATAAAAAAGGTTATTATATTCACGAATACAAACAAATCAAAAACCGGTCAACTCAATAAACTAACTATGAAAAAAATTCTGTTTATCCTGTTTTACTTTTTAACGGTAAAGGCTGCTTTTGCCCAATCAGCTAATGAAATGTATATAAAAGCTGACTCTTTTATGAAAGCTAAAGTGTATGCAGCTGCAGCCAATGCATACGAAGCCGGAATTAAATCAGAGGGCAAAGAAGCGGACATCACTCAATACTGGCTGGCTGCAAAGGCCTGGGCTTTGGCCAACGAATCCCAGAGTGCATTCAAGCAACTGGAAGTGATGACCAAATCCAACCTGCTTTCTCCCGGTGATGTGAATACTATTGAAGCAGACAAAGATCTTGCATTGCTCCACTCAGATAAAAAATGGAAATCCATCATTGAGGAATTGCGGGGCAAAGCAAACAGTAATTACCAGATTGA
>CAYVSH010000096.1:0-11784 GCA_964453625.1 uncultured Chitinophaga sp. | reverse complement strand
AAGCCTGCCGCTAGCGTTCATCCTGAGCCAGGATCAAACTCTCCATTGTAAATGATGTTTGATACTGACAGTATAAAATTCTCTTAAGAAAATTAACGTGTCAAATCGAATGTATTTCGCTTGACTTACCTTTTAATTTTTATTCCGATGGCTATCGGAATAAAGTGCTATTGTTTCCTAACTTTCAAAGATCTTTTGGCTTTACCAGCCACCGTTTTTTCAAACGGAGTGCAAAGGTAAGGGCCTGTATATTTCTACCAAATTTTTCTTCATTTATTTTTTAAGAAAATCCGAATCTTTTGGCGTGAAAATCAATTTGTTTTGTGAAGAACTATCCTCATTTTTTAAATGCGGACGGCAAAGGTAAGACTTTGTAAGTTACCAGCAAATTTTAATGCATGGTTTTGTTCACATTTGTCTCACAATTCAATTCACAATCTTCAGAGAACTAATCCGTTTTTTGCTGAACGGGCGGCGAAGATAAGGGTGAGAAAATTCATGGCAAATTTATTTCTGAAAAAAGATGGTGGTCTTCAATGAAATACAATACCAGCAAGGGTTTTATAAGGAAAATATTTTTATAGGTTTTTGTGACGACCGTGAGGTGGATAAACTAAAAGAGAGTGCTGCTGAGCTGGATTACTACTGCTGATGGGCTGCCGGATGGAAGCAAAAAGCCCGGTGAGGCAATGTGGGCGGGCATTGTGCCGGACTTGAAGCGGACAGCCGGAACCGAAGCTGATAAGAATTATGGAGCTCAAAGCCCCGAATAATATTCATTTATAGCTCAGCAAAGTCTACTTTCATTAGAAACAGGCCATGTGCCGGTACGGCGAAGCTGGCTTTTGTACAGTCTTTGGCTTCAATTATAGTCCGAAATTCATCTATGGTAATTGCATTTCGCCCGACCCTGAGCATGGTGGCTGTAAGTGCCCGAACCATTCCCCTGAGGAAGCGATTGGCTTTGACTTGGTAAATCAATTTATCTGACTTATGTACCCAACTGCTTTCTAATATATTGCAAACGAATGTTTTAACCTGTGTATTTCGCTTGGAAAAGGATGTAAAGTCGGTGTATTCTTTTATAATCGCTGCCGCATGTTGCATTTTTTCCATATCCAACTTATAGGGAAAGAAGTAGGCTGTTTCTTTGAGAAAGGGATCTTTATGTCGATAGATATGATAATTATACTCCCTACTTATAGCATCAAACCTGCAATGAGCAGATGGAGAGACGTGAAGTAGATTTTTTACTGCTATATCACCTGGCAGGATTGCATTCATCTTATATAAAAAGTCATTGCCTAATTCTATATCAACGTCAAAATGAAAATAGTTCTGCATGGCATGAACACCAGCATCGGTTCTTGAAGAACCGGTCATCATCACTTTCTCCCTTTGAAAAACTAAGAATGCTTTTTCTATCTCGGCCTGAATGGTGTTTGCGTTTTGCTGCGTTTGAAAGCCACTGTAATTAGTGCCTCTGTATGCAACTTCTAAAAAGTACCGGGGCATATCTTTTTAATTGCGAAGCATTGCCCGAAAGCGGTTAATATAATAATCATCCTTCAACTGGTTCTGCAACATGCTATAGTTTTCAGCATCTGACACATACCGATATGCGGTATCTAAAAACTGATAACGGGAATCATCATTTAAAAAGAGTGTGCTGAGATTTTTTATCTGTGCAGAAGTAAAACACCTGGTTTTAAAATACTTCTTTGCTTCCAAAATCATATCCTCTTCTGTTTCCCTGGCAGCCATTTGTTTTCTTAGTTTTAAAAAATCTGCTTCTTCTGCAACGATGGTACAATTATTACTGAGCATCGGTTTTACTGTTTGTGTTTCAGCAACAACAGGTTTTACATCGGCCAAGTTTGCACCTTCTTTGTTTTCTTTTGTGGGATCATCAATATCTATAAATCGTTTTGCTTCTTTTACGTCGGACTGAGCAGCAGATACTGCGACCTCTACTGGTTTTGGGTTTGGGATAATCAACCTGATGGTATCTTTTTCTCCATTTTCATAATTATCAATAAAAACCAATCCAAAGCCTTCTGTGGTTGAGCTTTCGGACCATTTTCTAACATCTGAAGAAACAACAAGTGCATTGGATACATCATCTTTGCTAACAACTGCAACTACTTCAATTTTATCTTCTTTTTGTTCTGGTTTTTGAGCAGGCTTTTCAATAACCACTTCTTCAATAACTTTTGCTGGCTCTTGTTTTTCTACTGGCTTTGCTTCTACTACTGATTGTATATTTTCATTAACTGGTTTTTCAACTTCAACAACCGGCTTTGCAACTACAGTTTCACCAGAAGTTGATGTTTTTTCTTCTTTAGCTACAACAACTTTCTCATTATCGTTAGCAGTTTTTTCAGTCTTTATTTCCTTAGCTACTATTGCAGGCTCTTCTTTTTTAACGGTAACAACAATTTCTGGCTTGTTATTAACAGGGGCCGGCGCAGCTGTTTTTTGTTTAAGTGCAGGATCATCTGCCGCTTTAGCTAAAATTTCCGTGAACGGTGATACTTCGTTGTTTTCAATAGTACCGGATGATTCAATTTTAGCAGAAGCATCAGAAGCCATTTGTACTGACAATGTTTGCAAATTAAAAAGCCCCCAACCCTTTTCTCCGAAATTCTTTAATAAATACCCATTGTCTTTTTTATTAATTGTAACGGAGAATTTTTGTTCGGGCCATTTATTTTGAGGAAACCCGATGCTGAATGAATATGTGCTATCAATTAATTTAGGAATAATAAGATAGCCTGAACTATATGAGCTATAAAGCTTCTCATTCATCTTTACAAAAAATGGTTGCTCAGCTTCGGTTTGTATATAAATGAAATAAAGTTTCTGTGAGGATGCGGAAAGAAGGGAAACTGATAATAAGAGGAAAAGGATTAGTTTTTTCATCTTTAAGGTATTGGTGTCTCTACAAATTTACTCTAAAACTAATGAGATTTAGTAAAATAGCTTCAACAACTTGTTAAATAGGTAACCATCCATGTATTATATCCGTCAGTAAAGTGTCAAGTCAATTACTTTTGCGACACTTAAATCTTAATCATGAAGAAAATATTATTTGCACTTCTCACATTTACTGCCAGTACATTTCTTATAGCACAGCCGGTTGAGGACACTTCCTGGAAAAAAGAATACAGGGAAACACCAACCAAGATCAATAACCTGGTGCACACCAAACTGGAAGTGAAACCCGATTTCAGTAAATCGTATCTGTATGGTAAAGCATGGTTAACCCTAAGACCACATTTTTATGCTACCGATTCATTAACCCTGGATGCAAAGGGGATGGAGATCAAGAAAGTTGCCCTGGTAAAAGGGTCCACTCAAATTCCCCTGAAGTATGCTTATGATGACTGGAACCTGAGGATCAAGCTTGATAAAACGTACAGATCAAATGAAAGCTACACCATATATATTGACTATACAGCAAAGCCTGATGAGTTTGAAGCAAAATATGGCGGTGGTGCAATGCTGGGCATAAAGGGAATGTATTTTATTAATCCCAAGGGTGAAGAAAAGGATAAGCCAACACAAATATGGACACAGGGAGAAACAGAATCAAGTTCTGCGTGGTTCCCAACCATTGATAAAACCAATCAACGCTGCACACAGGAGCTTACTGTTACTGTTGACAATAAATATGTAACACTTTCAAACGGAAAACTGATAAGCCAGAAAAAAAATGCTGACGGTACCAGAAGTGATTACTGGAAAATGGACTTGCCACATGCACCTTATCTATTCTTCCTGGGTGTGGGTGATTATGCCGTTGTAAAAGATAGCTGGAGAGGTAAAGAGGTGAATTATTATGTAGAGCCTGAATACAAAACAGTAGCAAAAAAGATATTCGGCAACACTCCTGAAATGATGACCTACTTTTCTAAAATTACCGGAGTAGATTATCCCTGGGTGAAGTATTCTCAAATTACCGGAAGAGACTATGTAGCCGGGGCTATGGAAAATACAACAGCGACACTGCACCAGGAAAGTGCCCAGCAAGATGCGAGGGAACTGGTAGATGGAAATGCATGGGAAGGAACCATAGCCCATGAATTATTTCACCAGTGGTTTGGCGATTATGTAACCACTGAAAGCTGGAGCAATCTTACCGTGAATGAATCATTTGCCAACTACAGTGAAACCCTTTGGAATGAATATAAATATGGAAAAGATGCAGGAGATGACCATAATTATAGTGATATGCAAGGTTACCTGCTAAGCGGCAGTGAGAAGAAAGATCTAGTGCGGTTTCATTATCATGATAAAGAAGACATGTTTGATGCTGTGAGCTATAATAAAGGGGGACGGATACTTCATATGTTGCGCAATAATATCGGAGATAGTGCTTTCTTTAAATCGTTAAACAATTATCTGACCACTAATAAATTCAAGTCTACAGAAGCACACCAATTGCGTCTTGCTTTTGAAGAAGTGACCGGCCGGGACCTGAACTGGTTTTTCAACCAATGGTATTTTGGCAGCGGACATCCTAATGCAGAAATTGATTATGCATATGATGATGCAGCCGGTAAAGCAACTGTAATTATAAAACAAACACAGAAAACGGGTAAAATATTCAAACTGCCACTTGCTATTGATGTGTATAACGGAACCGAGAAAGTCCGTCATCATGTTTGGGCGAATAATGCAGTTGACAGTTTTACATTTAATTATACCAAACGTCCGGACCTTATAAATGTAGATGGAGATAAAATAATGCTTTGGACAAAGAAGGATAATAAGACACTGGATAATTATATCCATCAATACAAGTATGCCGGTAATTATGTAGACAGAAGGGAAGCCATTGATTTTGCCTCAAAGAAACCGGATGATCCAAAAGCAACAGCGTTAATCAAAACAGCTTTGAACGATAAATACCATGGTTTACGCAGTTTCGCACTGAGCAAGGTTGATCTAAAAAAGGAAACGATTAAGAATGATTTTGAAAGCACATTATCTGATCTTGCCAAAAATGATAAATATGCTACCGTAAGAGCTACTGCTATTCAGAAATTAGGTGAATATAAAAAACCTGAGTATATAGGTTTCTTTAAATCTGCCGTGAATGATTCTTCATACACAGTGGCTGGTAATGCTTTAATAGCCCTGGGTAAGACAGATGCTTCAGTTGCTTCAGCAATTGCAAAACAAATAGCTGATAAACCATCAAAGGGAGTTTTACAAGAAGCTGTGATGAATGAGATTGTAAAATCAGGTGATGAAAGCATGGCAGATAAGATAATCGGTGGTTTTGCAAAAATGCCATTGAGCCAAAATAAGTTTCAATTCCTGAATACACTCAATACTTATCTTATAGCCATAAAAGACCCGGCCAAAGTAAAATGGGGAGTGGAAGAGATCGTTAATTTCAGGGATGCCATTCCGGAAGGTTTCAGAAACCAAACTGATCCATTTATAAATGGTATGGTATTGAAAGGACTGCTTTCTAAAAAAGATAAAGCCGCAAAGGAGAATCCAGATAATGCTGCATTGCAGGAACTGGTTAATTATATAAAATCAGTAATGCCTGAAGCTGATAAGAAAGGATTTACCCCTGTCCCCTAAAGGGGTATTATAGTCTGATAAAACAAAAGCCATTTTCTTATCAGAATGGCTTTTGTTTTATATTTCATATTTACCAACTACCACTAGCACCACCACCGCCGCCGCTGCCACCGCCAAAACCACCAAAACCACCACCACCACCTGACCAGCCACTACGGCCTCCTCCACCTGTCCAACCACTGAACCCTCCTCTTGAAACATAGGTGCCGCCACCCGGTGCACTACCTGCAAAAATGATTACCAGGATTATTATAATAATAACAATAGTGCTAATCCCTTTTCCCTTAGCTTTTTTACTGCTGCCATAGTTTTGTGGTGCCTTATACTCCCCCGCTGCTTCCTGTATCAATGCATCTGTTGCTTCATCAATGCCGGCATAAAAATTATTGGCCCTGAAATTTGGCTTCAATACGTTTTCAATAATATCCTTTGCATCAACATCCGTAACAGCACCTTCCAACCCATAGCCGACCTCGATACGCATCTTCCTGTCGTTCTTAGCTATTAATAATACGAGCCCATTATTAATATCTTTATTTCCAACTCCCCAGGTACGAAGAATTTCAAGAGCCACTTCTTCCACCGAATAATTACCGGTGGTTGGAATTATAACAACAGCAATCTGATTGGATGTAGTATCATCATATGCCACCAGTTTATTTTCCAATGCCTGCGCCTGTGAGGGTGTCAATGTATTTGTATAATCATTGACCAGTTTTGGTGGAGTTTTCTTTTTGGGAACAACCTCATCAATTTGTGCAACTGAACAAACTGAAATAAGAAGACCTAGTATGAAGAGCAGTTTTTTCATTGATATTACCGGCCAAACACAATTTCGTCAGGCAATTCATTTTTATCCGTATCACGGTCGTAAGGAAAATGTTGTTTCAATGCATCTCCAATCTGTATCACACATTCGGCAATTCCTTTGCTATAGTCATGCCTGTTAAAGCTGGACAACATTTCAGCAACAACCCGGTTCCAGTAATCAGTTCCGACTTTCTGATGTATCCCTTCATCACCAAAAACCGCAAGCTGCCTGTCTTTAATTGCTATGTACACCAATACAGCATTCCGCTGGTCAGTGTTTTCCATTTTTAATGAATAGAAGATTTCTGCAGCCCTGTCCATTGCATCCAGCCAGCTACAATGGCTTTCTACATACACCCTTACCTCACCGCTTGTGTTTTTTTCTGCCTGGCGGATCGCTTTGACAATAAGATGATTTTCTTCTTTGGTGAAGAATTGATCTTTCCTTCTGAGAAATGAAAACATTGGCGGATTTCAGCGTTTATTTAATATCAAAATTTATATCAGGAGCTTTTTCCGATCCTTTATCTGCTTCATAGTAAGCTTTTTCATTGAAGCCAAAAAGATTAGCCATCAGGTTTCCGGGAAACCTCACCACTTTCAGGTTGAAGTTTTCTACTGCTTTATTATAATCCTGCCTTGCTACGTTGATGCGATTTTCTGTTCCTTCAATCTGTGTTTGAAAGTCCTGGAAAGCTTTTGTGGTTTTCAGATCAGGATAATTTTCGAATGAAGCAATCAACCGACTAAAAGAACCTTGCAGTGTTCCCTGAGCCTGCTGATAGGCTTCCAGTGTTTTGGGATCAGTAATATCTACATTTATTGAAGTAGCTTTTGCCCTTGCTTCCACCACTGCTGTTAAAGTAGATTTTTCAAAATTTGCAGATGCCTCCACTGTTTTGATAACACTGCTGTACAGATCAGTACGACGCTGATAATTGGTTTCTACATTGCTCCAGGCTTTTTTAACCCCCTGGTTTCCTTTTGCAAGTCCATTATAACTGCTGCATCCCCATACACCGAGTATAAGAACGAGACCAATAATTACAAATATTGAAATGTTCCTTGTTCCTTTCATTTTAGTTTATTTTTATTGTCAGTAAAATTAGTAGTTTCAGCAGTTTATTTGGGTAAATTTTCGGCAGGTAAAATAATTAGACCGGTGAACACACAAACAAAGCAAGTCTGCGGCATGGTTTTAGCGCCGAACAAACTAAATTATTTTTGTATGACCCTCTGCAAATCTTCAATCATACTTTTTTCTCTTGTTATTCTTGTTGCTACCAGTTGTAAAAAATCAAATAACAATACTACCACCCCGCCTGACGGTCCGGTTGCTATAAAAGATTCAGTAATTGTGCAAGGATTACAATTTCCCTGGGAGATACTCTGGGGACCCGATGATTTTATCTGGATGACCGAACGTGGAGGGAAAATAAGCAGGGTGAACCCTTCAACAGGTGCTGTTTCATTAATACATACCATTACTGAAGTTGTTTCAACGAGTGAAGGAGGTTTGCTTGGAATGGTGCTGCATCCAAATTTTACTGCCAATCCCCATGTTTATGTTTCATACAATTATAACTCCGGGGGATATAAAGAAAAAGTTGTCCGCTTTACCTATACAGGTTCATCACTGAACAGCCCATTAACGATTATTGATAACATACCGGCATCTTCCATTCATAACGGATCGAGACTGGTTATTTCACCAGATCTTAAATTATTTATCACCACCGGTGACGCTGCGAATACATCTTTGCCGCAGAACACATCATCACCAAACGGAAAAATATTAAGATTGAACCTTGATGGAACGATACCGGCTGATAACCCGGTTGCCGGCAATCCATACTGGAGTTTTGGCCACCGCAATCCGCAGGGCTTGGTATTTGCCAATGGCATTTTATACAGCAGCGAACATGGACCGAGTACTGATGATGAAGTGAATATTATTGAGAAAGGAAGAAACTATGGCTGGCCAAATGTACCCGGCTTTTGTGATGCTGGTGCGGAACAAACATTTTGCACTGCCAATAATGTGAAAGAGCCGATGAAAGCATGGACACCCACCATTGCCGTTTGTGGTTTGGATTATTATAACAGCAACCTGATACCGCAATGGAAGAATTCATTGCTGATGGTGGCATTGAAAGAATCGAGGATGTACCAATTGAAATTAGATGCAGCTTATACCAGCATCACTTCCACAACGGAATATTTTGCTGGCAGCTATGGAAGAATGAGAGACCTGTGCATTTCACCGGCAGGAAGAGTATATATCTGCACCAGCAATGGCGGAAATAATGACAGGATCATTGAAGTGAGAAAATTGTAATGTATTAAGCATTCACTGCCCCAATGCCGGGCAATTCTTTTCATTTGATCCCTGGTTACACTCAGGATGACTATCAGCATTATGATTTTACGGCTGCAATACCGGGCAGTGTTTTTCCTTCGAAGTATTCGAGCATGGCGCCGCCGCCAGTAGAAACATAACTTACTTTATCTGCAAAGCCGAACTGGTTAACGGCAGCAACAGAATCGCCACCACCTACCAATGAGAAAGCACCTGCTTGTGTAGCCGCTGCCACTGCCACAGCAATTGCTTTTGTACCATGCTGAAACTTTTGCATTTCAAACACTCCCATCGGTCCGTTCCACAAAATAGTCTTTGATGCTTTGATGACATTTGCAAACTGGCTGCATGCATTTTCGCCTATATCCAAACCCATCCAGCCATCCGGAATATTATTGCTGGGTGCTGTTGATATTTCCGCATCGGCAGCAAATTTGTCTGCAATCACAGAATCAGATGGTAAATGAATGCAGACTCCTTTTTCATCTGCCAGCTTTAATATCTTCAACGCTGTATCCAGCCTGTCTTCCTCGCAAAGTGAGTTGCCAATCTTTCCATCCTTTGCTTTCATGAATGTATAAGCCATTCCACCACCAATGATAATATCGGTGGCCCTTTCCAGCAGGTTTTCAATAATGAGAATTTTATCACTTACTTTGGCACCGCCGATAATAGCCGTAAATGGCTTTTCTGCTTTATGCAACACTTTTTCTGCACTGGCCACTTCTCCTTCCATCAGCAAACCAAAGAAACGTTTTTCCGCATCAAAGAATTTTGCAATGACAGCAGTTGATGCATGTGCCCGGTGTGCTGTGCCAAATGCATCATTCACCCATACATCACCCAGGCCAGCTAATTTTTTTGCAAAGCTTTCATCACCTTTTTCTTCTTCTTTATAAAAACGGAGGTTCTCCAACAGCAAAACTTCTCCCGGCCGCATCATGGATGCAGTGAGGTTTGCTTTTTCGCCAATACAATCATCAGCAAACAATACAGTTGTTCCACCCAATAATTCGCTGAGATGAATGATAAGATGTTTTAAAGAGAATTTGTCTTCATGGCCGTTTTTCGGTCTTCCTAAATGGCTCATCAATATCACCATTCCGCCATCATCCAGTATCTTCTTTATCGTTGGCACAGCAGCCTTCATCCTTGAGTCGTCAGTAATTTCAAATTTGTCATTTAACGGTACATTAAAGTCAACCCGTATCAATGCTTTTTGTCCTTTGAAATTATTGTTGGCGAATTTTGACATGATTATAGTTTGGTTACTTGTTGCTCGTTTCTCGTTGATGGTTACTGGTTGCTCGTTTCTCGTTGCTGGTTACTGGTTACCTGCTTCATTTTTTCAGCTTCCCTGAATAAGATATGACCGGCCACCGTTGCCATCACTTCATCCGTTACATCTTTGCCGCCTTTGAGATTAGTACGGATACTTTCTAAAGTATATTTCGGACCAAACGGAATACCCCACCAGCCAAACAAAAAGGAAATTACTGTGAATGGAATCCCTTTTGCATTTCGATTCTCATTTCGTCTTATCAAATATACTCCTGATGTTCTCTTAAAAGTTAACACTATCAGCGACACAGTAAATGCATAATAAATAAACCTGCCCCCTGACTTCACTTCTTCCTGCAAGTCTTCAGCAGAAAGACCATTAATATTTTTAATCTTCATTCTTTGTATTAAAAAAATACCGCAATGATGAAATATTGTTGCGGTATTATCAAAAAATTACTTGCTGATCAATGTAGCAAAATAGTTCACTGTTCTTACCAACTGGCTTACATAGCTCATTTCATTATCATACCAGCTTACCGTTTTTACCAGTTGCTTATCGCCAACTGTCATCACTTTTGTTTGTGTGGCATCAAATAATGAACCGTAATGTATGCCAATGATATCACTGCTCACAATTTCATCCTCAGTATATCCAAAGCTTTCGTTGGAAGCAGCTTTCATATCTGCATTGATCTGTTCAACCGTTACTGTTTTTTCCAAAATAGTTGTCAACTCAGTTAATGAACCAGTAATAGTTGGAACCCTTTGTGCACCACCATCTAATTTGCCCTTCAATTCTGGCAGTACCAATCCGATAGCTTTTGCAGCTCCTGTGCTGTTAGGAACAATATTAGCTGCTGCTGCTCTTGCTCTTCTCAGATCACCTTTTGGATGGGGTGCATCCAGTGTATTCTGGTCGTTGGTATAAGCATGAATTGTTGTCATGATACCCGTAATGATACCATATTTATCGTTCAGCACTTTTGCCATTGGAGCAAGACAGTTGGTAGTACAGGATGCACAGGAAATGATCGTTTCACTGCCATCCAGGATATCATGGTTCACATTAAATACAACAGTTTTCAGGTCACCGGTGGCAGGAGCAGAGATCACCACTCTTTTGGCACCAGCCTTCAGGTGAGCCGCAGCTTTATCTTTATCAGCAAAGAAACCCGTGCTTTCAATCACCACATCCACATCATGGCTTCCCCATGGAATTTGCGACGGATCTTTTTGGGCATATATTTTTACAAGGTCACCATTCACGGTAATTGAATCTTCAGAAACCTTAATATCAGCGTCAAATCTTCCCTGGGCACTGTCATATTTTAAAAGGTGGGCCAATACTTTCGGGCTGGTCAGATCATTTACGGCAACCACATCAATCCCCTTCATATTATATATCTGGCGGTAAACAAGGCGGCCAATCCTGCCAAATCCGTTAATTGCTACTTTAATTGTGCTCATTATTATTAAGTTTAAGAAATTAAAAAATGAGGTGCGAAGGTAAGAAAACCGCTGCTGTTATTATATATGCAATTTGACAGAAATGATAGCCGGGATGTACAAAAACTACTGGTGGAAAACAAGGACAAAAACATTTGGCTAAAAACAGTCACACAACTATCTTTGCCGTCCCTAAAACGGCCCGTTCGTCTAAGGGCTAGGACACCACCCTTTCACGGTGGTGATACGGGTTCGAATCCCGTACGGGCTACAAAGGTTCTGAG
>CAYVSH010000095.1:0-11789 GCA_964453625.1 uncultured Chitinophaga sp. | reverse complement strand
CTTTCTCTTTCTGAAAAAGAAGAACAAAACAATAATGTATCATTGGGTAATTCGATCGCCTTCCTGATATTGTCAAACGGATAATATTCGCTGGTTGCCGTGCTATTAAAATAAAATCCTTTGGAAGAGATAATATCTCCTGATGCATGATCAACCCTGATACAATAATAACCCTGGTTGGTGGACAAATAAGTATCAGGATCTGTTTTTACTGTGCCTCCTGCAAGCAATACTTCGCCGCTATTTAGTTTCATTACATAAGGACTAAAAAACATTGTGTTTTCTGCATACATTACTTTATACCAGCCAACATTCCCCGAAAGATCTGTTTTCATCAGCACCATATTATTATGCCCGGCCGTAAACAATGAACCTGATAAGATAAATGAATTGTCGCTGACCTTTAAAATATTGCTGAGGTGAATACTTGAAATATAGGCACTGACCCTTTTAAGCCAGATCAGATTGCCGAATTTATCTAGATGCATGAAAAATGTAGCTGCATTCAGTTCGTCAAGAGAGCCATCGAAGTTTTTCTTGTAAAGTCCGAAACGGCCGGTAACAAGATAAGTGCTGTCTGTTGCCATCTCGATAGAAGAAAATCCACCGGAGTTATATCCACCCATATAATACCGTTTTGACCAAAGAACTGTTCCCCGTGCGGAAAGCTTGGTTATCCATCCATCCCTTGCCTCATTAAATTCGCCATTGATCTTCAAAGTAGCTCCTGCTGTTACCGTTTCATTTTGATTGTTAGTAATTACTTTGGCAGGATAAACGGCAGTACTGCCATTGTATCTTTCAAAAAATATATCAGGTGAACAGGTTTGTGATTTAGCTATGCCGATTACGCCACAAAATACAAAGAAGCACATTGTTGTATGCCTTATACGCTTAGTAAACTGTATCGTAATTAAACAGTTGATAGCATTTTATTTTTTTACTACATAAGTTTTCTTTTCTGGCCCTACTCCTTTTATGGTCAGGCTTTTCCATCCTGCTGGTAATAACCCTGAGTTCTGAACTATTCCGCCTGCAGTGATATCTAATCCGCCAAAACCCATCAATACACTCTGGATGATTCCACCGGCTCCTGTACCAAAATAGGGATTAGTTCCTCCTTTTGTTTCCGCAATTACCCTGAATGGTGGCAAGAGATTAGGGATATATGCATCCTTAAACCAATGCAAAGCTTTTTCCTTATCACCCAATCTTGCATACAATAATGTAAAGATGGCTTGTGTCATCGCTGGTGTTCCTTCATCAGGTACTCTTTTTGAATAATACTCCAGGTCTTTCCTGATTTGTTTGGGATCAGTAATTTCTTTTAACGGGTAAGATAAAAGATTTACATCTGCCTGTTTGATTCCTTCGCCATTGTAAGTGGCATGTTCTCTCGTTACACCATCATTCATTTTCAATATTGGAATGTTATTGGCAACATCCATCCAGTCAGTATCAGGCTGAACACCTAAAATCTTTGCTGCTTCCGTTGCATATTGAAGGTTTGCTTTTGCTGCTGCGTTGGTGAAAGCATTGTTATCAACGTTCTCAGCCCACTCATCAGCAGCCACTACATTCTTAATATCATATTTTCCCGGTCCGTTTCTTTCTACACGGCTTGCCCAAAAATCAGCAGTGGCTGATAATAACGGCCATCCCTTTTCTTTCAGCCATACTTTATCCTGTGTTACACAATAATAATTCCATGCTGCAATACCGACACAAGCGGTGATATGATGTTCGAACGGACCGCTGAGTGCCCACACTGGAGTTTCTTCGACACCAGTCTCTGCACTTTCCCAGGGAAACATGGCGCCTTTAAATCCTTTGCTGAAAGCATTTCTTTTAGCAGCATCCAATCGCTGGTAGCGATATTCCATCATACTTTTTGCAATTTCAGGATGCATAACAAGAATAGCAGGATACATCCAGAGTTCTGTATCCCAGAAAACATGACCATTATATCCCAAGCCGCTTAATCCCATAGGTGATGGTGATAAAGCTGTGCCCTCACGGGAAAATGAATACAAATGATATAACATGCTGCGAACATCCTGCTGACTTTGCGGATCACCTTCAATTACAATATCACTTTTCCATAAATTATCCCAGGCTTTATTATGAAAATTCAAGAGCCGGTCTCTTCCTTCCAGTTTCGCATAGATTGTTAATCGTTCTGCTTCATTCAGCGGGTCATCATGGTGTGCAGAAGTAATAGATGAACCGGCAATTGAGTAGCGATAAGTTTCACCAGCTTTTATCTTTTTGTTGAATTTCATCAGGTGCATATTATTATCCCACATCTCATGTATCACCCTTGGCTCATGCCCATGTTCTTCGCTGAACAAAAAAGTATTAGAGGCACACATCAATAATTTTCCTGTCGGACTTTTTGCAGAAGAAGTGAGCAAACTAATTACAACATGCGGCCTGTCAATTTCATTATAATAGTTCTGCACATCTTTCAATGCATCAGGTGCTTCCATGATGCTGCTGCTATTGATGGTTATATCCTTTTTTGCAGTTATAGAAATATCCATCAGCACCGTGAATGGTAATTGACGAAGCGAATAATATGTATAACTGACAGAAGCTTTGTCACCGTAATCAAAAGATGTAGTAAAAGCAGCATGCTGCATATCCAGCTCCTGCTTCATATTACTCACCGATTTCCCATCCATTCTTCTGCCATCAATATCCAGTGAAGCATTTAATAAATTGAAGCTTCTTAAAAAATTACTCACCCTCCCTCTGCCATACAGATCATAAGCACCTGCCAGCACTACATCTTTTATTTTAAAAGGCTCGGGTGCTGAAACAATGCCGATCATTCCGTTTGCTACAGTTATTCCATAATAATCAGATGGATCGATTTTTGAAGCTGTTATTTTCCAGGGATCAGTTTGGGCACAAATAGTCGTTGAAATAATAAGAAAGTGACAGGCAATTAGTATACGTATCAACATGGCAAACGAGTTTTACAGAATATAAACCGATATCTATAAAGATAAGATTCTGAGCCCTAAATTTTGCTCAATTTTACTAGTTTCTCTTCTCATAATAAATCTAGAAACTATAAAAAAGCCGACTGATGCATCAGTCGGCCATAAAAAATACGCTACATCATTTATCAAACGAGTTCAATTTCAAAACTCACCAGGTCTTTAAACTGCTGAATTCTGTAATCAATATCTTCTCTGGTAATTTCCTTTAATCTTGTAGGTCCAAATTTTTCTACACAAAAACTAGCCATAGCCGAGCCCACAATAATACCCCTTTTCATATTTTCAAAAGATATATCATTAGTGCTGGCAAGGTATCCCATAAATCCGCCAGCAAAAGTGTCTCCTGCTCCGGTAGGATCAAATACTTCCTCTAATGGCAATGCCGGTGCAAAGAAAACATCTTGTCCATGGAACAGTAAAGCTCCATGTTCACCCTTTTTAATTATAAGAAATTTTGGTCCCATTTCCATTATACTCTTTGCTGCCTTTACAAGTGAAAATTGTCCTGTTAATTGTCTTGCTTCCGCATCATTCACCATCAGCATGTCCACATATTTTAAAACGATCTTCAACTCAGCCATAGCAGATTCCATCCAGAAATTCATCGTATCCATAACGATCAGTTTCGGACGTTTCTTCATTTCCTGAATTACATTCAACTGAATTTTTGGAGCCAGGTTTCCCAGCATTAAAAACTCAGCACCCTGGTAACTGTCAGGAATTTTAGGATCAAAATCTGCAAGCACATTCAGGTCGGTGATCAATGTATCACGGCTATTCATATCCTCATGATAGCGGCCACTCCAGAAAAAAGACTTTTTGTCGGGAACAATTTCTACTCCATCTAACTGTACTCCCCTTTTTCTCATTTCTTCCATCTCTTCATTTGGAAAATCAAATCCCACTATAGATATCTGTTGAACGGGTTTTACAAAATGACTGGCAGCATATGCTACATAAGTTCCCGACCCTCCTACAATCTGATTCGTTTTTCCAAATGGTGTTTCAATTGCATCGAATGCCATTGTACCGACTGAGATCAAAGCCATAAGTAATTAAATTTATTATTAGGTGTGCAAACCTACATGTTTTTTATTGAGCCGAAAAAAGCAATCAGTTATCAATCCTGCTATAATATCCGGTTCTGTATATTTGTATATGGCCAAGGCACAACGTAAAAAAGCATCCAAAAAAGATTTTATCCTGCTCAGGGCATCGGCCATGTTCAGGGAAAAAGGATTTGCTGCTACTTCCATGCGGGATCTTGCCGAAATGGTGGGTATTGAAGCCGCCAGTTTGTATAATCATATTCAATCCAAATCTGAAATCCTTCAGGAAATTGTTTTTCGTACCGCCAATAATTGTAATGTGCATCTTGAAAGTATTGAGGAAAGCAATAGTAGCAGTATTAAAAAGATTGAATCCCTCATCCGGTTTCATGTGCAAATGATGCTGAATCATTTTGATGATTACACTGTAATGATCAATGAATGGATACATCTATCTGAGCCTTATCTGACCAACTTTACTACACAGCGGCGACATTATGTACAAAAGATGGAACGGATTATTGCAACCGGGGTTGCCAATAAAGAAATGCAGCCTATAAACCCATATGTGGCTATGCTTACAATTCTTTCATCCGTAAGGGGGCTCGAATTCTGGCATCGCAGCAATAAAACAATATCGCCGGAGCAACTGGAAGATAATATGGTCAACCATCTTATCAACGGATTAAAAAAGAATTGAGAACATGTCTATTCACTTTCACCCTCTTGTTATTAAGGATATAAAAAAAGAAACCGATGATTGTGTTGCCGTAAGTTTTGAAATACCTGAGCAACTAAAAAAAGAATTTGCTTTTCGGCAAGGGCAAAGCCTGACGATGCGAACCACCATCAATGGAGAAGAAGTTCGCAGAACCTATTCACTTTGCAGTTCGCCATTGGATAATGAATGGAAAGTTGCTATCAAAAGAGTGGACGATGGCCTGTTCTCCACTTTTGCCAATTACAATTTAAAGAAAGGTGATGTGCTGGATGTGATGGAGCCGGTCGGAAAATTTTATACAGAATTAGATCCGGCAAATAAAAAGAACTACCTGGCTTTTGCTGCTGGTAGTGGTATCACTCCTTTACTCTCTATTATTAAAACAACTTTACATACCGAACCATACAGCTGCTTTACATTGGTATACGGAAATAAAAGCCGCAGCTCCATTATATTCTTTGAAGAATTAGAAGGTTTGAAAAATAAATATCTCTCAAGGTTCAACTTCATCAATATCCTGAGCAGGGAGAGGACAGATTCGCCTATCAATTTTGGAAGGATCAATATGGAAAAGCTCATGGAGCTTTCTGCATTGGTTGATTATTCATCGTTTGACGAAACATTTATCTGCGGACCAGAGGAAATGATCTTTTGTGTGAAGGAATTCCTCGAACAAAAAGGTATCAATAAAAAGAATATTCATTTCGAACTGTTCACAACGCCAGGGCAGAAGAAATCTGGGGTAAGAAGTCAGAAGTCAGAAACAAATGATGGTCCTAAGAGTAAGATCACTGTAAAACTGGATGGGCGGAGCTTTGATTTTGATCTATCATTAAATTCAGACATATCACTTTTAGATGCAGCCTTACAGGAAGGTGCCGATCTTCCATTCGCCTGCAAAGGAGGAGTTTGCTGTACCTGCAAAGCCAAATTATTAGAAGGCGAAGTGGCTATGGATGTTCATTGGGGATTAGAAGAGGAAGAAGTGGAACAAGGCTACATACTTACCTGTCAGTCACATCCAAAAACGGAGAAAGTGGTAGTTGACTTTGATGTGAAGTAACCCCGGTTTTTTCTTTCTTAAACCTTGTATTATATCCAACAATTTCATCAAACAGGCGTTAGTTTTCAGTAAATTTGTAAACTAATCTGATTGATATGCCTGTACAAGATCTTGAAAAGATATTTCAGCAAAAAATAGATGCTGAAGAGAAGATAGAACCCAAGGACTGGATGCCAGATGCTTACCGCAAAACGAATATCCGGCAGATAAGCCAGCATGCCCATAGTGAGATAGTTGGTATGCTACCCGAAGGCAACTGGATATCAAGAGCTCCTTCCCTAAAAAGAAAAGCCATCCTGATAGCCAAAGTGCAGGACGAAGCTGGTCATGGCTTGTATCTTTATTCAGCAGCAGAAACATTAGGAATGAGTCGTGATGAGATGATTAATGATCTGCATAGTGGTAAAGCAAAATATTCTTCCATCTTTAATTATCCCTCACTTACCTGGGCAGATATGGGTGCAATAGGCTGGCTGGTAGATGGTGCTGCCATTCTTAACCAGGTAATGCTTTGCAGAACTTCTTACGGACCTTATGCAAGAGCGATGGTAAGAATATGTAAAGAAGAAAGTTTTCATCAACGGCAGGGTTTTGAAACATTGCTGGTTCTTTCGCAAGGAACGGAAGAGCAAAAAGCCATGTGCCAGGATGCAATCAATCGATGGTGGTGGCCATCGCTGATGATGTTTGGGCCAAAGGATAGTGAGAGCACCAACAGCGACCAAAGTATGAAATGGAAGATCAAAAGAAAGACGAATGATGAATTACGTCAGCAGTTTGTAGATATGTGTGCAGAGCAGATAAAAGTTCTGGGAATGACATTGCCTGATGATAAATTAAAATGGAATGCAGAAAGAAAGCATTATGATTTTGGAGAGATCAACTGGGATGAATTCTGGCAGGTAGTAAAAGGCAATGGCCCTTGCAACAAGCAACGATTAGCAGCCCGAAGAAAAGCTCATGAAGAAGGACAATGGGTAAGAGAAGCAGCCATGGCATTTGCAGAAAAAAGAAAACCCCAAACCCCTAAAGGGGCTTTAGAAAGAGCTTGATTTTATTAAACGCATTACAACTATGAATATACAAATCAGAAAATTTTACTACGGAGACATTCCTGAAGAAAAGGGAGGCGGAAGCAATTATCAAACAAAAGATGATGCCACCACATGGCCGTTGTGGGAAGTTTTTATTCGTAGCAAGCAAGGACTTGATCATAAACATGCAGGCAGCCTTCATGCAGCCGATGCACAAATGGCTATTGAAAATGCAAGAGATGTTTATACAAGGAGAATGGAGGGAGTGAGCATTTGGGTGGTAGAAAGCAAATACATTACTGCTTCCAACCCGGAAGAGGCTGGAGAACTTTATGAACCTGCAGTTGATAAGATATACCGTCATCCTACTTTTTATGAATTGCCGGATGAGGTGAACCACATGTGATCGGCCTCCCCAAACCCCTCCGCAGGAGGGGCTTTAGTGAACTAAAGAAATAAGTCTTCCCAACTATGGAAAATAAAATTGATTATATATTACATCTTGCCGATACCACTTTAATTCTTTCACAAAGAAATGCGGAGTGGTGTGGCCATGGACCAATTTTGGAACAGGATATTGCCATTACAAATATTGCTCTTGATCTATTGGGACAGTCAAGAAATTTTTATCAGTATGCTGCATCTTTGATAGGTGGTGATGCTACAGAAGATTCTTTGGCTTACTTAAGAAAAGAAAGAGAGTTTAAAAATTTATTGTTAGTTGAGCAAGAAAATGGAGACTGGGCACAAACAATCCTTCGTCAATTTTTATATAGCCAGTTTCAATATTTATTATTCGAACAATTACAAAAAAGTTCGGATGAACAGCTTGCTGCAATTGCGGCAAAATCAATTAAAGAAACGGCTTATCATGTTCGCTGGAGCAGCGAATGGGTGATTCGATTGGGTGATGGTACTGAAGAAAGCCATAACCGGATGCTGAATGCTATTGACACATTATGGAGATATACCGGTGAAATGTTTGAGCCTGCTGAATATGAAAGCCTGGTTGATGTTTCATTATTGAAAAATAAATGGTCAGACAAAGTGGATGAGATTTTTAGCGAAGCCACATTACCGGTTCCTGAAAAAATTGTAATGCAAACCGGAGGCAAAACAGGAATACATACCGAGTTATTAGGATATATATTAACTGAGTTGCAATATATGCAACGAACCTATCCCGGTGCAGCATGGTAAAAGAAGCAAATATATCAACCAAAAAGATCTGGGAAATACTTGAAACAGTTGTTGATCCTGAAATTCCGGTTCTTACCATTATTGATTTGGGAATTGTAAGAGATGTAAAAACTAATGTCGACGAAACGGAAGTTATCATTACTCCCACTTATTCCGGGTGCCCGGCTATGGATATGATAGCAATGAATATCAGGCTTGCCTTAGTTGAACACGGATATAAGAACATTAAAATCACATCTATACTATCTCCCGCATGGACAACCGACTGGATGAGTGAGGAAGGAAAAAGAAAATTAAAGGAATACGGAATTGCACCACCTAATTCCAGGCAGCAGGTTTGTACCACCGATCTATTTCAAAAAGAAGAAGCCATTCAATGCCCGCATTGCAATTCCTATCATACACATCGCATCAGTGAATTTGGCAGCACTGCCTGCAAAGCATTATACCAATGTGATGATTGTAAAGAGCCGTTTGACTATTTTAAATGTCACTAAAGGAGCTTGACTTTAAACTTACCTGTTGTTATTCTTGTTCCACCACCAGTGGCGTTAAATACATTTCCTTCAAACCTGCCGTTTGCAATTTTTGTCTGGTGATCATAATTATCGATAATAACAGTAAAGGGAACATTCTGACGACTTACTAAAATATCAGATGGAACAGTTCTGTCATAATAATAAAATACATTCCTTTCCTTTGAAATATTCTGCAGATCCTTATTTAAAGTGTCGCCTAAAAGATAAACAGTGATAACCATACCTGTATCTAAGGAACAGGATGAAGGGCCGTAGAATGTAAAAGCAGTTCTTTGAGGACTTACTACAGCAGTATCAATTTCACCGCACATTTGAGCATTCCCAATCTTAAAACTCCAGGAAGACAACCCTGTTCCGGAAGATGAAACACATAAATTACATCCCTTGAATTCCTGGCCACTTACAGGAATAATCACAGTATCGAAACCACTAGTGGGAAGTCCTTCAATGCTGTATTCCTTTGCACAACTACTGAGCCACACAACAGATGCAGTGATCATAATAAACAGTCCTGTATTTGTAAATAATTTTCCCATTACTAAAGCAGGAGTTAAGATATTAAAGTTATTACATTGCCAGCAAAGCTGTTTAGGCTGCTAATCATATCAGAAATCGCAATCCATATATATTATTCAACTGACTCAGGGCATTGTTTTGTAAATTTGTTTTTGAAAAATTATGAATATGTCTTCCATTATTTTTGAAATAAAAGATTCCATTGGCTATATAACTCTCAATCGTCCGGAAAAATTAAATTCCTTTAACCGGGAAATGGCTTTGCTGATGCAGGAAAAGCTGGACATATGCAAAGAAGATAAAACGATCCGCTGTGTGGTGATAACCGGAGCAGGCAAAGCTTTCTCAGCCGGGCAGGATCTTGAAGAAGTAATTGACCCGGATGGCCCGGGAATGCAACGTATTTTAAGTGAACATTATAATCCAATCATCACCAGAATAAGAGAGCTAAAAAAACCGGTATTAGCGGCCATTAATGGTGTAGCCGCCGGAGCAGGAGCAAATATTCCTTTGTGTTGTGATGTTATCATTGCTGCAAAATCAGCTTCCTTTATTCAAGCTTTTTCTAAAATTGGTTTAATACCAGACAGCGGCGGGACTTTCTTCCTTCCAAGATTAATTGGCTGGCAAAAGGCCAGTGCATTGATGATGCTCGGCGATAAGATCACTGCAGAAGAAGCTGAGAAAATGGGAATGCTATACAAGGCTGTTGAAGATGATCAGTTTAAAGAAACGATTGACAGCATTGCCAAAAAATTGGCAGCACTACCTACTATGGGATTAGCCTATACCAAAAAGGGATTACAGTGGTCAAGCACACATACGATTTATGAACAGTTGCACAATGAAGATAAACTGCAACAGTGGGCAGCAGCCACGCATGATTTTAAAGAAGGCGTACAGGCATTTCTTGAAAAAAGACCAGCAAACTTTAAGGGAGAATAAAACTCTATCGTTGCTATGAATTCAGAAAAAGATATAAGAGCAGGCAAGGTGGTAGATCATATGATGGAGCATGACCTCTTCAGTCAATGGCTGGGAGTAGAAGTACTTGAGATAAAAGAAGGATACAGTAAAATAAAAATGACTGTGCGAAATGAAATGATCAACGGCTTTGGTATTGTTCATGGTGGCATTGCATTTTCACTTGCCGACAGTGCATTCGCCTTTGCCTGTAACAACAGGAATGTATTATCTGTTGCTTTGGATACTTCTATTAATTTTCTAAAACCTGTTCATGTGGATGATGTTTTAATTGCAGAAGCAAAAGAATTGCATAATGGCAAGTCAACCGGCTTGTATCATATTACTATTATCAACCAGAAGAATCACATGGTAGCTCAGTTCAAAGGACTTTGCTACAGAACAGATAAAAAACTTATTGATTAAATGTTCTATGAATTCAATGGAATAAAACCAGTTGCGGATCCATCTTATTTTATTCATCCGCAGGAATCAGTTACCGGAAATGTTATTATTGGTAAGGATTGCTACATCGGACCAGGAGCTGCTCTACGAGGTGATTGGGGACAAATTATTATTGAGGACGGCTGCAATGTGCAGGAGAATTGTACCATTCATATGTTTCCCGGAGTAACGGTACTATTAAAAGAAGGAGCACATATTGGACATGGGGCTATTATACACGGAGCCACAATCGGTAAGAATTGTCTTGTGGGAATGAATGCAGTGATCATGGATAATGTTCAGCTGGGTGATGAATGTATAGTAGGTGCACTTACGTTTATAAAAGAAGGGGAAGTAATACCACCAAGAAGCCTGATTGTTGGTAATCCGGGAAAAATAATTAAAAAGGTGTCCGACAAAATGATAAGCTGGAAAACAGAAGGTACAAGCCTCTACCAGCAATTACCTGCAGAATGTCAAATATCTTTAAAACTAACTAAGCCATCAAGAATAATGCAACCCAAAAAACCTTTGCCTGAAGTAAAATACCAGAGTTTTAAAAGTAAAGGGAAAAAATAAAAAATACCTTTTTTTGATAAAAGCTTGCATTTTACAAAAAATGATTTTAGTTTCGTTCTCCCATTAGAAGTCCACCTTCCCACTAAAAAGCCAAAACCTTTCCAATTCTTCCTCTTTAGAACCTCTCTGAGTCTAAATCCTTTTGATGCACCTTTTCGTATCCCCGCAAAACCACCGGTTTAGGATTTATTATTATTAAACATAAAATCTCAGAGCATGAAAAAGTTTACTTTTCTTTCATTTTTCGCATTTATAGCGATGTTATTCTTGAGCAATGCCACTTTTGCTCAAATCAACCAGGTGCCTGGTTCGCCACAAACTGCAACAACAACGTCTACAACCTTGACTATTACTAAACCAACAGGCCTTGCTGTTGGTCAAATTATGTTGCTGCAGATCGTACAAAGCGGGGATGGCGGAGAACTTGATGATGTAAACCCAGCAGGCTGGACTGAAATTGCTGGCAGTAATATTGAAAATACAACAAGCACAAGATGCCGGGCCACTTTGCTTTACAAATTTGCTACCGCTGCAGATGTGTCAGCAACAAGTTTTTCTTTTACGCTACATGCACAAAGTGATGATGGCATGGGTGCTATACTGGCTTTTTCCGGAGTAGACGGTACAACACCATTTGATGTGACACCAGGAACAGTCTACACAAATATTTCTA
>CAYVSH010000094.1:0-11926 GCA_964453625.1 uncultured Chitinophaga sp. | reverse complement strand
ATCATTAAGAGCAATCAGGGAGAGGGGAGTTGAAAGGGAAAGAGAATCTGGTTTTGAAAGAAGTATAGAAATGGAGAATAGTAACTATGGCCAGGAGGGAAGTACATCATTGGATAATTCAGGTGTATTCCCCGATACTATTAACCTTATTCCGTTACCACTAAAAAAAGAAGCATGAATTGTATAACTATATTATTGTGCGGAAAAGGGTACGGGAATATTCCCGTCAAGAAGCATTTGGGAACTCCCAAATGCGAACTTGCAAAGAAGTTTTTTAAGGTTCAGACTTTGTCCTTTATAAATGTCCTTTTGATTTTGTTTAGTAACTTTTAAAATAGCTAGCTATGATAAAACGAGACGAATTAATTGTGATGAGAGCCGTAGCATTATGCTTTAAACCCTATTTAAAGCCGGAAGAGGCTCTCATCTATTGTAATCTAGGTCGAACCCAGTTTGCCAAGAAGTGCGAAGAATTTGGCATCACAAAGACCAGTAATGGCTATTACAACAAAAAGCATCTGGATCAGATGCTTGCAGGTGAAGAATCGCCGTTACTAAAGGCTGTAAAGAAAATGAAGATATGAGTTCAATTCAAATCAAGAAGTAACTTGATTTATAACTGCTTCTTCCGGTGTTTTGCCAAGTTCGTCAGCATACAAATAACTCATGCCGTCTACTGTTTCTACAGAAACACGAACATCTGGAGTATCTGTATGAATTTCCTTTAATATGCAGCCTATTGCTCTATTTCTTCCAAACGAAATGAAATATTTGTTATCAATTATTAAGTGAGGAGTTTTTCTTTTACTAAAATGTATGGGCTTTATTTTCTTATCAACTTTGATTAATTTTTGCTTTTCCATAGTTTAATTTTCCAGTAATTTACTGAATCGTGGCCATTTGAAATCGATTTATCTATTGGCTACTTACAACACGAAGAAAACCATGTGATTGCTCAGGATTTGGTAGATGGCTAATGGATGCAGTTTGATCCTTTGGCCGGTGGCGTTTGTAAGTCCTTCTCACTTGTTCTGTTGTCCGGTGTCCCATTAAATAAGCTACCGTTGCATCATCCACATTCCTGTCTTGAAGTAAAATCGAAAAGCTGAGACGGGCACAAGACCAGGTAATATGCTTTTCAATTCCTGCAGATTTCATCCAAATTCTTAATGCTTTATTGGCTCCGTCAGCAGAGGGCAAACGAAATAACCTTGTATTATTTTTTACAACTTGGATTTTGTGTTTTTGCTTTTCAAGGATATTTTGGGCAATAGGGTGAAGGGTGAGTGTCACCGGGAATCCTGTTTTTGCCTGAATAATCCTGGTAGTTAAAATGTCTCCTTTAATATCACCGTGTTCTAATTTCTTAGCATCAACCCACCGGAGCCCGGTATAACAGCAGAAGATGAATGCCGACTTTATTTCATCATTAAGACAGGGCGTTTGAAGTAATTTGAGGTATTCATCAATTTCAAGATTATTTTTTATTCTTAAAGACGGATTTGATTTGGCAAATACTTTTGCTGTTGGATTTTTCTGAAAATACCCATCACTTTCTGCCGCATTTATGACCCATTTGAACCTTGCATAATACCCGCCCGGAGTTTCGCCAGTGAATTTATCAAGGAGGAATTGACGGAAGCGTTTGCAAAGGTTCTCTGTGATGTCTACAGGCGATATAAAATCTTTTTTTATGAACAGTTTAAATTGTGTCAGGCTATTTAAAAGGTGGCGATTCCCTTTGCGTTTATTGAGTTCGACATATTCCTCAAAGTATTCAAGAAAATTAGCTTTGAATTTATGTGAAGGAATATAAGCACTTCCTACAGCTTGTTTCTCTATGGTTAACTGACTCTTTTTTGTTTCCAATAAGAGGAGTGCTTGCTTATTGTGGTTCTTTTCGATTTGGTTTTTAGGATTTGCATATATGAAGACTCCAGTAGATGGCCGTTGTCCTGGGCCACGACCAAAGTCATAGTAGAAGGTAATTTTATTTCCGTTTCTGCTTTTTCGTTTGATGATATTCATATAGTTCTAATTTAAAGATTGATAATAGAGATGTATCAATAGCAATGCCATGAGAATGGATTATGCCAGGTGAGGAACAGTGAAGCATCAGGGAAAATCAAAAACGGGAAAAGGTGTTGAAAGCTGAAAAGAAAAAACATTCATCAAAGAATGAAGTCTTTTTTCTTTGCATGACAATTCGGCAAAAAGATAGCTTCGAAATGTGTGTGTCATCAGGTGTGTCAATTTTGTGTCAACAATAGTGGGAGAAAGCGTTAAAAAGCGAACATTTCTGACACACCCGAAAACAAAAAAGCCTCATAACTTGTCAGTTACAAGGCCTATAACGTGCCCGGGACTGGATTCGAACCAGCACACCTTGCGGCGCCGCCACCTGAAGACGGTGCGTCTACCAATTTCGCCACCCGGGCTTTTAGCGGACGGCAAATATAGTAAATCAGTATTTATGCTATACAGAAACATTGAAGTCCCTCAATGCATCATTCAAACTTGTTTTCAGATCGGTACTTGGTTTTCGTTGTCCGATAATCAAAGCACAACCAACTCCAAATTCACCAGCAGGAAATTTTTTGGTATATGAACCGGGGATCACTACACTTCTTGCAGGTACTCTTCCTTTCATTTCCACAGGTTCACTACCACTTACATCAATGATCTTTGTAGATTGGGTCAAAACTACATTTGCTCCAAGCACAGCTTCTTTCTCTACTATTACACCTTCTACCACAATACACCGGCTGCCGATAAAGCAACCATCTTCAATAATTACAGGTGATGCCTGTAAAGGCTCTAATACTCCACCGATTCCAACACCACCGCTCAGGTGCACACCTTTACCAATCTGTGCACAACTTCCTACTGTGGCCCATGTGTCCACCATTGTTCCTTCATCCACATAAGCACCAATATTCACATAGGAAGGCATCAACACCACATTTTTAGCAAGATAGGCGCCGTACCTTGCCACTGCATGAGGTACTGCCCTTACACCAAGATCTTTATAATTTTTCTTCAACAGCATCTTATCATAAAACTCGAAAGGTTCTATATCCCAGGTTTGCATTTGCTGAATGCCAAAATACATAAGTATGGCCTGTTTCACCCATTCATTCACTGTCCAGCCACTATCAGATGGTGAGGCAACCCGCACCCTTCCTTTATCCACTTCTTCTATAACAGCTCTTACAGCATCGCTGTATTTAGTATCCTTTAATAGCTCCCGGTTTGACCATGCTTCCAGTATCAGTTCTTTCATTTATTTGGTTTTGTTGCGAAAATAAGTATAACTCAGAAAAGTAATTAAGACTATATCAGATGTATGATCGACTTATTTGAACTGAATGGCCTGTATGACTACTTTTGCTGTATGAACATCGGTTTCGACGCTAAAAGGGCTTACCACAATAAAACAGGTTTAGGACATTACAGCCGGAGTTTGTTGACTGCACTTTCAGAAAATTATCCTGAGTATAATTATTATTTGTTTAATACAGAAGCATCAACACTATTTCACCCAGTTGCGTCAAACATGCATGAAATTCAGCCAAGTTGTTTTTTTGGTAAGATATTTTCTTCTACATGGCGTAGCAATTGGGTAAAAAGAGATTTGAAGAAACTGAATATTGATCTATATCACGGCTTAAGTCATGAAATTCCCATTGGCATTCAAAAAACAGGAATTAAATCCGTTGTTACCATTCATGACCTGATACATGAACGATACCCTGAACAGTACACTTTTGCCGATGCAGCGATCTACAGAAAGAAATTCCGCTATGCCTGTAATCATGCTGATAGAATAATTGCTATAAGTGAGCAAACTAAGAAGGATATAATTGAATTTTATAAAATACCTGAAAATAAGGTCAGTGTTTGTTACCAGAGTTGTAATCCTTCGTTCATGGAAACAGTAACTGAAGCTGATAAGAGGAACATAAAAGAATTGTATAATCTGCCGGATACCTTTTTTCTTTATGTTGGCTCTATTATTGAAAGAAAGAACCTGTTGAATATTTGTAAGGCACTACATATTCTAAAAAACGAATTGCATATTCCTTTAGTGGTAATAGGCGATGGCGGAAGCTATAAAAAGAAAGTGAAAGAATATATCATGCAACATGACCTTACCAGTCAAGTCATTTTTCTCTCAGATACAGCAACTGCAAAAGGGTTACAATCTTTTCAGACCGCTGAGGACTTCCCGGCGATTTATCAATCAGCAGTTGCCATGATCTATCCCTCCATTTTTGAAGGGTTTGGTATTCCTGTACTCGAAGCAATGTGGAGCAGGTTGCCAGTTATAACATCTAATGTATCCTGTTTGCCAGAAGCTGGTGGAAATTCAGCATATTATGTTGATCCCTCATCACCAGAACAAATTGCAGAAGGAATGAAAAAAATATTATCGGACAAAGATTTTGCAGAGTCAATGAAAGAAAAAGGATGGGCACATGCACAAAATTTCACACCAGAAAAACATGCAGAATCAGTAATTAATGTATATAAAACTATATGGTGAATTTTGAGAAAGATATTGAGCAATGTTTAGCTGTTTTACAATCTGGCGGTCTTATTCTTTACCCCACAGATACTGTTTGGGGAATTGGCTGCGATGCAACAAATGAAAAGGCAGTAGAAAAGATTTATGCACTAAAAAAACGTCCTGATGAAAAAGCTATGATCGTTCTGCTGCCCGATGAAAGAGATATATTGAAATATGTTGCCTCGCCTGACCTTCAGGTTTTTGATTACCTCGAAACTGCGCAAAAGCCTACAACAGTTATTTATGAAGGGGCAATTGGTTTTGCAGAAAACCTGGTTGGAAAAGATGGAAGTATTGCGATCCGTATTTGTAAAGAAGAATTCTGCAGGCACCTTTTAAAAAGGTTTCGCAAGCCGCTTGTTTCAACTTCTGCAAATATCTCCGGAAATCCATCTGCTAAAATCTTTAAAGAGGTTACAACTGAAATTACTGGAGGAGTAGATTATATTGTCCGGTATCGCCAGAATGATGAAAGAATTGCTGAACCCTCATCAGTAATAAAATGGAGCAATGGAAAAATTGAAGTGCTAAGACCCTGAGGCTTGTTCCATCATAGATTATCTTTGCCCGGCTTATGGATATTAATTGCACGGATAAAGAATTAGCGATAATTAATAAAGTGGCTCATGCTGCACAAGCATTGGGACTAGAGACTTATTTGATTGGTGGTTTCGTCCGTGATAAGATATTGGGTCGTGAAACCAAAGATGCAGATTTTGTATGTGTGGGTGATGGTATAAAGTTGGCAGATGCAGTGGCCAAAAATTTTACACCTGTTCCGCAGGTGGATTTTTTTAAAAATTTTGGAACAGCTCATATTAAAACTCAAGACGATTTTGATTTGGAGTTTGTAGGTGCCAGGAAGGAAAGCTATGATTTTAGTTCCCGCAAGCCTTCTGTAAAACCAGGAACAGTGGCAGAGGACCAGGACAGGAGGGACTTTACCATCAATGCACTTGCGATAAGTTTGAATAGGGACAATTTCGGAAAGTTGATTGACCCCTTTAACGGGATTTCAGATTTAGAAAATAAAATCATACGAACACCCCTGGATCCGCTACAAACTTTTAGTGATGATCCGCTACGGATGATGCGGGCCATTCGTTTTGCATCACAACTTGGCTTTATCATTGAAGAAAAAACATGGCAGGGCATTAAAGATTGTGTGCAGCGTATAAAAATAATTTCGCAGGAACGAATAACGGATGAGCTGAATAAAATCGTTCTATCACCCAAACCTTCTGTAGGATTTGATCTTCTGTATAAATCAGGTTTGTTGAAATTAATTTTTCCTGCGATGGTAGAGCTGGCAGGTGCTGAATATAAAGATGGTCACGGACATAAGGATAATTTTTATCACACCTTGCAGGTACTGGATAATTTATCAACAAATACAAATGATCTGTGGCTTCGTTGGTCCGCCATTTTACATGATATCGCAAAACCGGCAACTAAAAAGTTTGAAGAAGGACATGGCTGGACTTTTCATGGCCATGAAGTGGTAGGAGGAAGAATGGTTCAAAAAATATTTACAAAACTGAAGTTGCCACAAAATGAGAAAATGCGGTTTGTTAGAAAAATGGTCGAATTGCATTTACGTCCGATCAGCCTTACAAAGGAAAATATCACCGATTCAGCGATCAGGCGGCTTCTATTTGACGCCGGAGATGATATTGAAGCACTGATGATGCTTTGCGATGCAGATATTACTTCAAAGAATAAACAAAAAGTAAAACGTTTCCAGGAAAATTTTCAATTGGTTCGTAAACGTTGTAAAGAGGTTGAAGAAAAAGATCATATACGCAACTGGCAGCCACCTGTAACAGGCGAGATGATAATGGAAACCTTTGGCTTATCTCCTTCAAAGGAAGTAGGTATCATAAAAGATGCCATGAAAGATGCGATGCTGGATGGGCAAATAGAGAATACTTACGAAGCTGCATTTAATTTCATGTTGCAAAAAGGAAAAGAAATGGGATTAAAGGTTATTAAATCTTAATTCCTAAATTTGTGTATGGCTATTCTCAAATTCAGAGTTTACTTCGAAGAAGATGAAAGTGTTTACAGGGATGTGGTGATCCGGCATTCACAAACTTTTTTTGAATTGCATGAAGCAATTCTTAAGTCGTATGAGTTTGACAACAAGCACCAGGCTACTTTTTTCAGAAGTAATGATCATTGGCAAAGAGGCAAGCAAATCACATTGGAAAAGTATGAAGATGTGGAATATAAAGCCCCGCCACTTATTATGAATGAAACCAATATTGGTTCAGAAATAAGGGATCCTAACCAGCGATTCATCTATGTATATGATTTTAATAAAGCATGGTCATTTCATATTGAACTGATCAATGTCTCTAAAGAAGAAAATCCGAAGATCATTTATCCGGCAACTTCAAGAGTAGAAGGTATTGCTCCAAGCCAATATGGAACAAAGGGTTTGCTGGGAGATAAATTTGCTGATATTGAAGAAAAATATGACCTGACACAAGCTGGTAACGGATTTAGTGAAAAGGATGAAGATGGAGAGGATGCAGATATAGGAGAGATTTCAGGAGAGGAGGAAGAGGAAGAAGCATAATTTTATTTGAAATACTGAATTACAACCCCGGCTCATCAACCGGGGTTTTTAATAGCTACAATGCCAGAAGAAAAAAATAACAGAATAATTGTTGTTACCGGTCCGACGGCTGTTGGTAAAACTGCTGTAGCAATCGAGCTGGCAAAATATTTTCAAACGGAAATAATCTCTGCAGATAGCCGCCAGTGTTTTAAAGAATTGGGTATTGGTGTTGCAAGACCATCTGAACAGGAACTCGAAACGATAGTCCATCACTTTATAGCTTCACATTCCATACACGATGAAGTAACAGCAGTAACATTTGAACAATATGCCCTGCAAAAAGCAAAGGAATTGTTTACGCAGAATAATGTAATCATTATGGTTGGCGGCACAGGGCTGTATATAAAGGCCTTTTGTGAAGGTTTCGACGCCATTCCTGAAATTGAACCTCTGATTCGCCAGGAGATATGTGATAACTATGAAAAAAATGGGATAAGCTGGCTGCAAAATCAACTGAAGGAAAAAGATCCTGCATTTTATCAATCGGGAGAAATGAAGAACCCGCAGCGAATGATGCGGGCATTAGAAGTTATAGAAAGTACCGGTAATTCAATTTTATTTTTTCGAAAAGGCAAAAAGTTGAAAAGGGAATTCTCAGTAACAAAAATAGGCCTGGAATTGCCAAAAGATGAACTGGTTAGTAGAATAAATAGAAGAGTCGATAAAATGATGGAAGAAGGATTGCTCCACGAAGTAATAGGATTGTCGCCTTACAAGTCACTAAATGCTTTGCAAACGGTGGGTTATTCAGAGCTATTTAATTACCTGGATGGAAAGATTTCATTAGAAGAAGCAATCGAAAGGATTAAGATAAACACCCGTCAATACGCCAAGCGGCAACTTACATGGTTCAGGAAAGATCCGGAAATTAAGTGGTTTGGTCCGGAAGATGTAAAAAACATTATTGAATATATTCAATAGGATGTAATAAAAAACCGCCTCATTCAAAACGAGGCGGTTTGATAAAATAAGCAATTGGTCAGTGGTTATGGGAAAATGCCAAGCTCAGCATAACTGGTTCCTACTTTATTTATAGCAACTACATAAGCTGCTGTACGCATATCTGGAATATTAGGATTTGTTTTCCAGATATTCATTATTTCATTTGTGGCAGTTATCATTGTTTCTTCAAGTCCACTATAAACAAGATCAACTTCATCCGGGCCATGAAGAATGAATTCTCTTTCTTTATCATCTACTTTTTTGCCACTTGTCATTTCAATTTGTCCTAATATGTGTGCATTCAAGTTCTCTGTGAATCTTTTTTCCAAACGACCATAACGAACATGGCTCAGATTTTTCAGCCACTCAAAATAAGAAACGGTAACACCGCCGGCGTTTAAATACATATCAGGTACAACAAGTACTCCTTTTTTAATGAATATCTCATCCGCTTCCGGGGTTAATGGACCATTTGCTGCTTCACCAATAATTTTTGCTTTTACTCTCGGGGCATTATCACCATCTATAACATTTTCCAGTGCTGCCGGTATCAGTATATCACAATCCATTTCCAGCATATCTTCTTTCTTATCAAAGGTCTTTGCATCCGGATAATTAAGAATGGTTCCAGTTTTTAATCTGAAATTGAAAACATCGTCAACATCAAGTCCGTTTTCATTTGCTATGGCTCCATCATGCTCTGAAAGACCAACAATGATAGCTCCGGCATCCTGGAAGAATTTAGCACTGTGATAGCCTACATTACCTAAGCCCTGAACGGCTACTCTTTTCCCAACAACACCAACAGAAAGACCTAATTTTTCCATTACATCCGCAGTGTTACAAACTTCTCTTAATCCAAAAAATACACCAAGGCCAGTTGCTTCACGGCGTCCACGGACACCGCCTTGTGTTACCGGCTTACCAGTTACACAACCAGCAGCATCAATTTCACCGGGATGCATAGCAGCATAGGTATCCAGTATCCAGGCCATTTCTCTTTCACCGGTTCCATAATCAGGGGCAGGCACATCAGTACCAGGGCCAATGAAATTTTTCTTGATCAATTCAGCCGTATAACGACGGGTGATCTTTTCTAATTCATATGGAGTATAATTCTTGGGGTTGATCTTGATACCGCCTTTACCTCCGCCAAACGGAACGTTTACAATGGCACATTTGTATGTCATCAATGCTGCCAGGGCCATTACTTCATCCTGGTTTACCTCTGCGGCAAAGCGGATACCACCTTTACAGGGAAGTTTATGGTGTGAGTGCTGTACACGATAAGCTTCAATTACTTCAATATTTCCATTATCTCTTTTTACAGGGAAACGCATCCGGTACACAGCGTTGCATGCTTTGATCTGGTCAAGTATCCCTTTATCCCATTTGGTGTATCTGGCAGCTTTGTCGAAACTTTTTTCAACAGCACCAAAAAAACTGTAATGTTGTTCTGACATGAGTTCTGTTTTTTGTTTTAGCAATCGTTAATTATAAATGCAAAGTAAGACGTACAGGAATAATTTATCCCGAACTTCTGATTAATTTTCTTTTTCCAGTTTACTGATCTTCTTGTCCAGTCTCACAACATACAAGATTAGCCCGGCTAAAATGGTAAGCATAACGGCAACAACAACATATATCCTCCCGTTGCTCCGCATCTTATCAGCCATCTCCACCTGGTTTTCTTGAGCTAAAAGAGATAAAGAAGTTATAGTTAAAAACACCAATATCAATATATGCCTTACAAATTTCATGACATTAATTTTTTTTCTTTCAATAGGGCAAGCCTGATCTTTAAAGTTGTTATCCATACGCCTAATAATGTCCAGCCGATAACTGCAGGATAAAAGACCATTCTCATATTTCCACTAATATCATTTTTTACATCCAATGCAGGATTACCTTCATTACCCGGGTGAAGGCTGGGTAAAATTCTCGGTAAGATCCAGATAGCAGGAAAAAGCATGGCGTATGCAAATATGTTGTATACAGCACTTACCCTTGCTTTTTTATCCATATCCTGAATTGAATCTCTTAGTATTAGATAGGCAAAGTAAACAAGCAATGCTATAGCCGCACCGATCAGTTTTGGATCTCTTGCAATAGTACTAAATGAATTAATGGCTGGTTTATTAGGATCTGCCCAAGTGTAGGCAGCCCAGATAGTACCCGTGGCATATCCTAACAGGCCGAAAATGATCCCGGTTACAGCAAACTGCCTGGCATAGATATCGTATTTCACTTTAAAACTACGCAAGTACCGGATGGCATTTACCACAGAAATAGTAAATAGAATCATCATAGCAAACCACATACAAACATGGAAATATAAATTCCTGATCGTTTCCTGCAATGCTGGCAGGGCTGGAACTTTTAAGAGCAAACCGGCGGTGAAAGTATAGATCAGCAGGATGACACCCGTAACCTTCCACCAGGACTTGTACATATAGTTTGTTGTGTCTGTCATTATGCGGCCAAAAAGATCACTGGCCTGAAGAATGTGACGGCAAAAATAAGGGGAAATCAGAATATCAAACCGAAGAAAGTAACTGTGAAAATGAAGTGTATTATTTACATTTCTAAATTTTCTAAGCTTTTATGGCTTTTAATAAAAACTATTTAAATATTGATTAATCTTTCCAGAGGAAAGGAAAAAGAATTACAGCAAGAAGTATGACCATAATATCCAATGCTACTAATAGCAAAATAGTGGTGACCGGGATGGTAAGTAATGGTGCAAAAGCTGCATTGGAAAGTTTCATCAACAATAACAATTGCGGAATAATGATCGGGAAACCTAAAACAGCCATTATAGCAGCATTTTGCTGGGCTTTAGCAGCAATTGCAGCTAAAAAAGTAAAGACGAGACTTAAACTCCAGCCCCCCAACAAAACAAGCCCGATAAATTCCAAGGCTTTTTGTAATGGATTGCCAAGAAAAAGTATAAATAAAAGCAGGCTGAGCATACTCATTACCAGCATCAGCAATGAGTTGAATAGGAGCTTTGATAGTACAAAATTGGTTGGACTTGTGATTGAGTAATAATAAAGCATCCTGCCTTTGCTTTCCTGCAAAAAACTTTTTGCAACGGCGTTTATGCAGACAAATAGCTGAATTACCCAGAACAAACCATTCCAGGTTCTGCTTTCAGGTTCATCCATCGCATTGAACAATACAAAAATAGTGGCACCTATATATAAAAGAATTCCATAGAAACTGTATTGCTGCCTTATTTCTAGCAGGAGTTCTTTTTTAAAAAGAGTGAATATGTGACGGGTGGCGTTAATACAAACTGGTTTCTGCGAAAATACTGATTACTCTTGTTTTGAGCCATTCTTTAAAACTCTAAATTGCATCCAAATATAACGTAATGAGAAAAATATTTTACCTGTTAATGGTTACAGGGTTGTTTGCAGGACTATTGATGATTCAATCCTGCCAGTCAACAAAGAACACAACAGCATCAAAAATGCTGAAATTTAATTTTGAGAAGGGGAAGGGGTATGATTATGAAATGACCACTAATATGGATCAGGAAATAATGGGACAGCAAATGAAGATGGATGTGACAGCCTATTACTCTCTGGATGTAGTGGAAGATGATGGGACCACTAAAACAGTAAATGCAACAATTGAAAGATTTAAGATGAAAATGGATATGGCTGGTATTGCAATGGATGTAGATTCAGAAAAGCCAATAAATGAAACAGGAGTGGATGGCAATGAAAAATATATGATGAAAAAAGTAAATCAGTTATTTGGTGCAATAACAGGGAAACAATTTA
>CAYVSH010000093.1:0-11947 GCA_964453625.1 uncultured Chitinophaga sp. | reverse complement strand
CCGCAGGCTGTCATTCCATCCATTCGGGTTATTATCAAATGAGCGACTACTAAAGTAAATGCTGCCTTGTACATTTGGATTACGGCGGAGCATCTTAATCTGGTTGGGCAACTCCTCTGGGTTCATCCATTCCTTCTCTTTGCCACTGGCCCTGTATATTCCATGACCGATATATACATGACGACCAAAGCTGTTACGGCTCCACCAGTCGAGCATTTTTGCATAATCTACTTTTGGATGCCCGATATAAAAATATAATTGCGGAGTAACATAATCTATCCATCCTTTCCGCAGCCATAATAAGATATCTGCATACAGGTCATCATAGTTCGTTTGTCCGCCCTGGCTGTCGCTGCCTCTTGGGTCTTTGTCTTTATTTCTCCATACGCTGAATGGTGATATGCCGAACCGGCATAACCTTTTTTCCTGCTTAATTGCAATGCTGAGTGCCTCGATAATTGAATCGGTATTGCTTCTTCTCCAGTCATCCTTGCTTAGCTTTGTTCCCGAACTGCGGTAAGAGGCATCATCCGGAAATTCTTTACCGGGAATGCGGTATGGATAAAAATAATCGTCCATGTGGATGGCATCCACATCATATCTCTTCACAATATCTCTCACCACTTCCACTACGAATTTTTGTGCTTCCTTATTTCCGGGGTCAAAATATTTTTTATCGCCATAGGTCAAAAACCATTCAGGATGTTTGCGGGTAATATGATCTGAACTTATAGAAGAGGTGCTGGTATTAAACACAGCACGGTAAGGATTAAGCCATGCATGAAACTCCATACCTCTTTTATGAGTTTCTTCAATCATGAACTGAAGCGGGTCGTAATAAGGTTCAGGAGCTTTGCCTTGTTTACCTGTCAGCCATTCGCTCCAGGGTTCAAGTTTGGAAGGATAAAAAGCATCAGCAGACGGACGAACCTGAACGATCATTGCATTCATTCCATTCTTTTGGTGCTTTTCGATTATAGCTATGTATTCGGCTTTTTGTTTCTCGCTATCCCAAACACCATACGTAGGCCAATCAATATTATTGACGGATGCTATCCATACACCACGGAATTCATACTTGGGTTGAGAAACTACGATTTGGCATACTAAAAGAGCAAATAATAACCAGGAAAATTTCTTCATGTTTTCAGATTCGGAATGAAATAATCGGAGTTGGAAAAACTCACGCCGTAAAAATACATCATTCATCCAGACTGCGAATCTTATCGAGAAGGTTGCTTAGAATATTAGCTTCATTTTCGGAAAGATTGCCCAAAACACCATCTATTTCATCCTGGCGGGTATCCAGTCTTTCCAGCATTTTTTTACCCTTATCTGTAATAATTACATCTACTAGTCTGCGGTCGTTTTTACAGGTTATCTTTTTTACCAGGCCTTTGGCAATCAGCCTGTCCACAATACGGCTTGTATCACTCATCTTTTCAAGCATCCGTTCCCGTATCTGCAGGGTAGAAAGCGGCTGTGGAAAGCTGCCCCTTAATATCCGGAGAATATTGAACTGCTGAGGTGTGATTTCCTCCGCATCAAAGATGGCCTTTGTCCTTTCCCTCATCCACGAATAAGTGTATAGCAGGTTTATAGCTGCCTTTTGATGCGGATTGCGAAATTTGTTCTGTTGTATATCTTCTTCAATACCCATGATAAGTAAAAGTAAAAAGTTTCAGGCGAAGCTGCCCGCCTTGCCCGAAACTTTTTGCATCAATTGCTGATTTTGCCGTCTTAATTGTTGTAATAGAATTTTTCTTCAATAATCTTACCATTCTTCCACCGTTGAACAGCCAATTGAGTGTAGTTGCGGGTACCATAATCCTTGTGGGTGTAATCCATCCACCACTCTGTTACGGCCAGATCGTCGCTGATAATACTGTTGATGACTTTGGCACCACGGAATTCTGTCAGCCCGTTTACAAAAGCTTCTTCGTACTGGCGGTTCACTTCTTTTCCTTCACGGGCCGGGTAATTATTATCCTGCATTACCACTTCGTCATCATAAAATTTGTCAAAAGCATCCAGAATCTTTCCTTCAAGAATCATCTGGTTAAGCTGGTCTACATTTGTTTTCAGATCTTTCATACTGTTATGTTTTAATAATTCAATGTTTAGACATCAAAATTAATGTTGCAACACTGAATGACCAAATATTTCTTTCCTTTATATAATTTTTTAACAAATAAAAGCAGCATCCGGCCAAAAAATCACCTCTTTGTGGTATTGCCGTATATCTGTAAAATGATTTGATTTGTACCACGAACCATAAAACCTTAGAACATGAAACTACTGTCCCAATCCATCCGCAACTTTTTTGAAGGCTTTGCATCCTTTTATACTTCGTTCTATAAAGAGTTGAAAAACTGGTGATACACCAGGGCCTATTACACGAAGAAACTATAGCTGCTTTCCTGTTTCCTGCTGTAATGCTGCCTTTAATTTCAATATAGCAAAGAGGTGATGCGCCTCATGCAAAAGGAAGAAATTTGTCCATTGTAATAGATTCATGGTCCCAAAAAATGGATGTGTGCCTGTACGAGAGAAAACCTTTTCAGGAAACGCATTCATCAACCCTGCAATCTCTTTTCTGAAAGAGATAAGGTCCTGCATCACTTCACGGCTGGTCTTGCCACAGTTTTCGAGGAATAGAGGATCAGATTCGGCAGTATATCTTTCAAATGAGGGGTTTTCTGTGTCCAGTATTTTTTTCACCCGGTATAAAAAACTATGCTGGTAGCACTGCAGGTGTACTATATTTTCAAAGATGGACCACTTGCCTGGAATGACCTGCCTTCTTATCATCTCAATGGAAAGGCCATCAATAATATCCACCAAAGCTTTATGCTGGTACTGTATCCTTGTGGAAAGATGTGATGGAAGGTCCATATCCTGATTTTTTTAAATTAGCTATTGCTCCACACTTTTGTACCTTCTGAACAATTGGAACATATATCAATATTCTTTCTTCCCTCTGTTATCTTCTTTCTGAATTTGCTGTACTCACCATTTTTCCAGATCTCTTTAAATGATCTTTTTTTCAAATCTCCTAACTGGTGCTGTGCATCCTTATCAAAACAACAAGGTGCTACCAGGCCATCCCATGTTATCACCGGGTCATGCCAAAGCCTCCAGCAATGATTTTGTAATTTTCCCTTGAACTGGTTGCCTGTTGTTGTTTTTTTATACCGGCTATATTTATCAATTGTTGGAATTAACTGGTTAGGATCATTTTCATAATCATAGATCTGTGCTGTTTTAAACCACACATCATCCACACCTACTTCTTTTGCCAGTTTCTTTACATCTTCAACCTGGTGTTCATTGGGTTTTACAACCAGGAACTGAAAAACAACAAACGGTTTGCTACTCTTCAGTTCTTTTTTCCATTTCACAATATTCTTTGCTCCATCTATCACTTTGGAAAGTTGTCCACCTACCCTGTATTGCTGATAAACCTCCTGGGTGGTTCCGTCTATAGAAATGATCAACCTGTCTAATCCACTTTCAATTGTTCGTTTTGCATTTTCATCATTGAGATAATGAGCATTGGTAGATGTGGCTGTATAGATCTTTTTCTTAGAAGCATAGGCCACCATATCAAGGAAAGAAGGATTGAGATAGGGCTCACCCTGAAAATAAAAGACGAGGTATAATAATTCTTTTGAAAGCTGATCAATCGTCTCTGTAAAAAAATCTTTTTGTAACATACCTGTAGGGCGGGTAAAGGCTCTTAATCCGCTGGGACATTCCGGGCAACGAAGGTTACATGATGTTGTTGGTTCAAATGAAATAGATATTGGAAAACCCCATTGAACCGGCCGCTTGGTCCATTTGCTTATATAGTAACTGCTCAGCACTTTTACACCGTTCCAGGCACGGCGGGGTGTTATTTTAGATAATAGGTTAAAACTGTCTCTCCTGTTTAATCTGGCCATCGCTGTAAAGTTACTGATTACCCGGTTAGGCATTTTAAAGTACAATACAAGTTGTCTAACTTCAGCAACTATAAAATGAATAGTAATATTAGTCCATACCAGCTTTTTGCTTTAGGTGATTCGGCTATCACTATTGATTTTGGAAATTGTATTGATGAAACAATAAACAATGAAGTGCTGGCAAGATGCCGGCAACTTCAATCCTATCCCTTTCCGGGACTGACAGAACTGATACCAGCCTATAGCACCCTGACGGTATGTTATGATATTCTAAGTATCAGAAAAACTTTTCCCGGAGAGCACACAGCATTTGAAACGGTGAAACAACTTCTAACAGATTATTTAATACAACCTGTTCAGCATACTAATAGAGACTATCCGCTTATCAAGATCCCAGTTTGTTACGCTGTTGAATTTGGGACCGATCTTCCTCAACTTGCAGCCACCAATAATCTTTCTATTGAAGAGGTTATCGAGTTACACACTTCGAGAGAGTACAAGGTCTTTATGCTAGGGTTTTTACCCGGCTTCGCCTACATGGGGTCGGTAGATGAAAGGATCGCTATTCCACGGAAACTTCAGCCAAAGAATGTGCCTGCAGGAAGTGTTGGAATAGCAGGCATGCAAACCGGAATTTATCCGCTGGATTCTCCGGGTGGCTGGTATATCATTGGAAAAACCCCGCACCGGATTTTTAATGTAAATAATCCTGATGCGGTTTTATTAAAGGCAGGAGACCGGGTTCAGTTTTTTCCGATCAGCAGGACAGAGTTTGATCAATTACACAATTCCTTTTAGTTGTATGGGATTCAGGATCATCAAAGCAGGCATTTCAGATACCATTCAGGATATAGGCCGGTATGGTTACCAGCAGTCTGGCATTAACCCCTCTGGCGCAATGGATAAATATGCCATGGAGGTTGCAAATATGCTTGTTGGCAATCATCCAAATGAAGCAGTAATTGAAATGCATTTCCCGTCTTCTGTTTTTATATTCTCACAGCCATCATTGATCGCCATTGCAGGAGCTGACTTTGCTGCCAGTATAAATGGTGACCCTGTTTCCAATTATCATCCTATACTGGTAGCCAAAAATGATGTGCTGCAGTTTCACAAACCAATTTCTGGAGCAAGGGCCTATTTATCATTTGCCGGCGGATTGGTGGCAGAAAAATGGATGGGCAGTTACAGTACCAACCTGAAAGCAAAGACCGGAGGTTATAGAGGAAGATTGTTACAAAAAGATGATGAACTTTTGCTACGAAACCCTGAACGTTTTAATGCAGCTATAAAAGAATACATCATTTTACCCTGGTCAGCAGATGTAACCTGGTTTAAGGCCTCAGATGCAAGTAATGATATAGCTGTTTTGCCCGGACATGAGTGGGGCCGCCTGACCACACAAGCAAAAGAAACCTTTACGATGACTTCTTTTGTTATCACCCAGCAATCGGACAGAATGGGTTACCGGCTCGATAATATCCCATTGAGCTGTATGACGAATGAAGAGATCATTTCAACAGCTGTAAACTTTGGAACCATTCAGTTGCTTCCGGATGGAAAACTGATAGTACTGATGGCCGATCACCAGACTACCGGAGGTTATCCAAGAATTGCCCATATAATTACTGCTCACCATAGTACCGTTGCACAATTGAAAGCAGGAGATAAGATGAGTTTCCGCCTGACCGATATTGCTTCAGCAGAAGAATTATATATAAAACAGCAACAACATTTGCTGCAACTCCAAAATGCCTGTACTTTCAGGCTACAGGAATATTTTCATGCAAACGGATATCAACTGCGACCTGGGTGAAGGGATCGGCAATGATGAATATATTATGCCGTTCATCAGCTCTGCCAACATTGCCTGCGGCTATCATGCAGGTGATATAGATACTATGCAGCAAACTATAGAACACTGCATCCGCAACAACGTAGCCATCGGCGCCCATCCTTCTTTTTTTGATAAAGCCAATTTTGGAAGAACGGAAGTAAATCTGCCACCACATGAATTGTATGAACTGGTAACACAACAACTACTGATCATTGCAGAAGTTGCAGCGGCAGCCGGTGAAAGATTGATACATGTAAAACCACATGGTGCTTTGTATAACCTTTCTGCTAAAGACAGGTTGACCGCCAATATTATTACGAGGGCAGTAAAAGATTTTGATCATGAACTTATCCTTGTTGGATTAAGCGGCAGCCATTCAATCAGTGAAGCAAAAAAAGAAGGATTAAAAACATACAATGAAGTCTTTGCCGACCGCACTTACAAAGATGATGGATCGCTTACTCCCCGCAATGAAACCAATGCATTGTTAGAAAATACTGAAGATGTGGTGAAGCAGGTATTACAAATGATCAATGAAGGAACGGTAACAACTATATCCGGTAAAACCATTCCGATAAATGCAGAAACTGTCTGTATTCATGGCGATGGTAAACATGCAGTGGCATTTGCAAAAGCCATTCATACAGCAATAAAAACATGAAAAAGAATTCTGCCATAGCTGGAGCAGCATTCCTGATGGCCACTTCCGCTATCGGCCCCGGATTCCTTACACAAACTTCTTTATTTACGGAACAGCTATTAACCAGTTTTGGTTTTGTTATCCTTATTTCCATACTACTAGATATAGGAGCACAGCTTAACATCTGGCGGATCATTACTGTAAGTGAAAGCAGGGCACAGGATATTGCCAACAAAGTAATGCCCGGTCTTGGTTTTTTTCTTGCCGGTTTGATCGCTTTCGGCGGGTTAGTTTTTAATATTGGTAATATAGCCGGCGCCGGATTAGGATTAAATGTATTGATGGACATTGATGCAAAGACCGGAGCTATCATCAGTTGTATCATTGCCTTAAGCATCTTCTGGTATAAAGAAGCAGCCAGATTTATAGATGGTTTTGTCAAGATACTTGGTCTCATTATGATCGGGTTGACAGTTTATATCGCCTTTAGTTCTCAACCTCCTGTTGGCGAAACGTTGTACCGAACGATATGGCCGGAAAAAATTGATGTGATGAAGATCGTAACACTGGTAGGTGGTACCGTAGGTGGCTATATTTCATTTGCAGGAGCCCATCGCTTGATGGATGCGGGTATAAAAGGAAAAGAGAACCTGGCACAGGTAACAAGAAGTTCTGTCGGCGGTATACTGATCACTACATTGATGAGGTTTGTATTGTTTCTTGCGGCATTGGGTGTGGTATCACAAGGTGTACAATTGGCGACTGGCAACCCTGCAGCATCTGTTTTTCAATCAGCTGCTGGCAACCTTGGTTATAAATTTTTTGGAGTTGTACTCTGGAGTGCAGCCATTACATCCGTAATTGGAGCTTCATTTACTTCTGTGTCATTCTGGAAAACACTTTTACCTGTTGTAAGAAATAATGAGAAGGTCATTATCAGCCTGTTTATCATCGCTTCCACAATCATCTTTATAATCATCGGAAATCCTGTAAAGTTATTAGTGATGGCAGGTGCCATTAACGGATTGATACTACCTATTGCTTTAGCTGTGATCTTAATTGCTGCAAACAGGCAAACAGTAGTGCAGCAGTACAAACACCCTTTGCTACTGCACATCATTGGCTGGGCAGTTGTAGCTGCCATGACATGGATGGGTTTCCTCACTATTCAGCAATACATCAGTAAACTCTAGACTGGTAAACAAGATCATTGTTGTTATATAACCTTATAAAAACAAAAGCCCGGCCATAGGGTAAGCCGGACTATTTGTTAATCATCCATCCTTGTTATGTGTCCAATCAGCCGTTTAATATTTTAGAGCCTAGCAAATAATTCTTGCCGGGATGGTATATAAATAAGCATGTTCCTTCTTTGATCGTGTTGATGATCTTCGTTGATTCTTCCTTAGGAACAGCAGGGCAACCCCAGCTTCTTCCCATGAATATGCCTGCTTTTGCTCTTGCTGCACTTACATATTCAGCGCCATGTATTACAATAGTACGTTCAAGTGCCTTATCATTATATCCATGGTCAACTCCATTGATGCGTAATGATAGACCATGCTTGCCAATGTATGTATTGGCAGTTATATAAAAACCAAGACTGCTTTGCAATGATTCCGGGGTATTGGAAAACCGGGTAGCATATTCGCTACCTGAATTTCTGCCATGTGCTACATAGGTATTCGATATTAATACTTCATTCTCCACATCAATTATATATAACCGCTTGCTGGCCGATGACTGGCTGTAATCACAGATGGTGATATAATCGCTTCGCTTGATCATATTCTTTTCCAGCAGGTGATTATAACCTTTCCATGCATACGAAAATGCTTCAGGAGATAGACCATATTCATGCAGTCCGATAGTATTATATAATACTGTCGCCTTATCCTCAACTTTTGAAATGGAATCCGTATGTACCAGGTTGGAAACAACTGCAGCAGTAATGCTGGTTGCCGGTTGGTCTTTCGGGATGATTGTAAATGATACACACATCAATCCCATGGATAATGGAATAAAAAGGTTTTTCAAGTTGGGTACGGTTTGTTCCTTCAGCTTAGATCCATTTGGATGTTGTCACCTTCGGATGGATTTAAAAACGTAAGGCACTGCAAAATATTATGCAATTATTAAGTTTACAAGAAATAAGGTATTGTTTTATAAGAGTTTGCGAACATTTACGTTTTTGTATGCAAGTTTATTACTCGTATTAATCCTACTATTAAGGGTAATAGATTATATTGATAAAATAGAATTCCGCATATTTAATTCTCCATGATCTTGTCGATATTTCTTTGTTTAGTTATAAACTCTGATGAGTATATCTTTAATAATAACATAAATAAAGAAATAAGCAAGGGGCCAAAGATCAAACCAATAAATCCAAATAGGTTCAGACCAATAATAACACCAAACACTGTTGTAAGCGGATGGACATTAGCCAATCTTTTCAATAAAGTAAAACGTAATATATTATCTACTGTACCTATAACACCAAAACCATAGATCAGCAAGAATATCCCCTGACCGGTTTTATCATTTGCAAACGCAATTATAGCCAGTGGGATATATGCAAGGGCAGCTCCTACTACCGGCAACATAGCAGCTATACTTGTAACACCAAACCAAAAAAATGGCTCTTTTACACCAATTATAAGATAGCCTATTAAGGCAATTACACCCTGTGCAAAAGCAATTAGTGGAATGCCAATTGCATTAGAGACCACCATGGCATCTACTTCCTTTCCCAGCTTGGAAACATTCTCCACTTTTAAAGGTATGTATTCATATACGGCATCTTCTATGTACCGGCTATTAACCAGCATAAAATAAAGGATGAAGTACATAAAGAAAATAGTAGTGAGTGTATTGAAAGTAGCTCCCAGCAAACCCGGTAAACTTGAAGCAATGGTATTACCCAGTTTATTTATATTGGCATCACTGGCAATGATAATGTCATACTGCTGCTCAATATTGTTCACAATTTTTTTCAATGCTTCTATCAGTTCAGCAGAATGCTGAATAGCATAGGTTATTTTAGCGGAGAGCATATTGGCCAATAAACCCACGGGCAGCAGGATAACAATAAAAGAAAATAGCATGAGTGATACTGCCGCCAGGCTCTTGTTCCATTTCTTTTTTTCAGTAAGCCAGTTCATCCACTTGTGCAGCAAGATATAGATAGTGATAGCCCCGAGCATTGCCGGCAGGAATGATTGCAGCTCGATAAACAGCAATACTCCCAGCATCAGTATGATGACAATAAAGAATAACTGCCGTACACGGTTCTGATCTATAACATTGCTCATAACCAGTAATATGCTACTAAGTTATTGACTATTCACTTTCAACCATAAACTATTACACTTTCACTTCTTTCCATTTCCCTTTCCTAAAAAAATACCAGGCCACCAGTGCCATAAAGATTTCCGCAACCGGAATTGCAATAAATGCACCCATCGGCCCTAAGTTGAATTCTTTTGCCAAGATCCATGCAAAAGGCACCTGGAATAACCAGAAGCCAAAGAAATTGATCCAAGTAGGTGTCTTCGTATCGCCGGCGCCATTCAAAGCCTGCACCATTACCATCCCGATACCATAAAATATATATCCTGCACCGATGACCTGCAATGCCTGTACTGCGTATTTATGAACGGCTGGTTCCGAGGTAAAGATGCTGATGATGGGGGATGCAAAGAATAAGAATAACAACATTACAGCAGCCATAAAGACCGCATTATACTTTGCTGTCAATATTACACTCTGTTCAGCCCTCAATGGTTGCTTAGCACCAAGGTTTTGTCCCACAAGAGTGGCCGCTGCATTGCTCAATCCCCAAGCCGGCAGGATGAAGAATACAATATTACGGATGGCTACCTGGTAGCCGGCACTGGCATCAGTACTACCGGTAATGGATACCACATAAGCCATAAATATCCAACTTCCGCTTTGGATGAAAAACTGAAAGGTGGCAGGCCATGCCACTTCCACCAATGTTTTTATTACCGGCAGGTCCCATTTAAAATGATGCCTTTTTAATTTGATCGTTCTCTTCCCATTAAATAAAAAATAACACTGGTATAAAACGCCTACTCCCCGGCCGATAGTCGTAGCTATGGCCGCCCCTTTCAATCCCAGTTCAGGAAAAAAGAAATACCCGTTGATCAGCATCGGACAAAGAAATATGTTGATGACACTGGCCAGTATCAGGCTACGCATCGCCATTGAAGCATCACCGGCACCGCGGAATATACCATTGATCATGAACAATAAAATGATGACCACTGAACCACCCAGCATAATACGGGTAAAAATGGTACCGTCTTTTATTACATCCGGTTTAGCTCCCATTAACCGGAGTACATCGGCTGCGAAAATTATACCCAGTATACTCACTACCACTGTAACCATCAATGCGATCAGTAATGACTGAGCAGCAGTATGTGCGGCCGCTTCCGGGTTTTTCTCTCCGATCCTGCGAGCCACTACTGCAGTAGCTGCAGTACTTAGACCAATGGCTATGGTATAGACCAATGCAATAACAGCCTCTGTTAAACCAACCGTTGCCATTGCGGCACTGGCATTGGGCAGATGGCTTACAAAATACATATCCACTACAGCGAAAATGGATTCAAAACTCAGCTCCAGTATCATAGGTATGGCCAATAATATGATAGCCACCCGGATGCTTCCCTGTGTATAGTCGTGTTCACCACCTTTGATGGATTGTTTCAGCAAAGCCCAAAAATGGCTACGCTTATTGCTATAAGTTGAATGCGACATGATTGACAATAAAAATAATAAGATTAATGAAGCAGGCAACAGCATTTATGCTGTTAGCTGTGATTGATGATCCGTAAGTGTTGCCCTTGTGAACGATCCGATCAGCAGAGAGCTATGATAAGCTTCATATGCAATGATTAAGAAGGCACAAATATAGGAATTGATTTGTCTATCGGTTTGGGAAATGATTGAATTGTGTTTTTCCGGGGATGAATAGTACATCAATAGCAGGTTTTGATTTACCTAGTATTGGTTTGAAAACAAAATGCCCCGTCCAACCAAATCTGGACGGGGCATTGGTCATATTCTATGTTTCCCTTTCTTTTATTGATACACAATGATCCTTCTTGAGCCGGCGAGGCTGCCATCTGTTCTTCTTACCTCTACTATATACACTCCGCTGGTCACTATCCGGCCATCAGCCAGGTCTATATTGATAGTTGTGTAAGGAAGTGTTGTCAGTACTTTTTTCTGATACACCAAAGCTCCTTTCGTATCTATCACCCGGATCGTTACCTGCTCATTGGACTGGTTGTAGAACCGCACATTGAAGTTACCATTGTTCGGTACAGGATATACATACAGGTTGCCAGATTGCTGCGCTGTTATCACTACGTCGGCTGATGTAACTGTACAACCATCAGGGCTGGTGTATACTACCCTATATGTTCCTGCATCACTCACCGTTAGTCCTGCCAGTACATTACCGGATGCTCCGGCTATCACTGTACCATTCTT
>CAYVSH010000092.1:599-12122 GCA_964453625.1 uncultured Chitinophaga sp. | reverse complement strand
GCTGTATGCCGCCTCGGTTGGAATTCCTGCGAAGACAATCTTGCAGACTTCACCGCTTTTAAAACAAAGTACGATGCACCTTTCGTAGCAGCACGGCTTGCAGAAGTAGATGCAGCCGAAGCACTGCCCGATGAAGAACAACGAACAGAAGATGCAAGAACCTTTCGTATCGAATTAAAGAATCTTGCCACAGATGCATTGGCCATCTGGCAAAAATTAAAACGGTACATCACCGATGCATTCCCTGCCGACCTCGTAGAAGTAAAACTCGATGCTGCAGGTCAGTCACACTATGCCAAAGCAGGTAAAGATGATTGGACAGCAGTACAACGGCTGCTGCTCGATGGTAACACATTCATTACAGATAACTCAGCCACACTTCAGGCAGGTGGCAATATGCCCGCAGCATTCGAAGGAGATTTTGAAGATGTAAAAGATGATTTCGATGATAAGCTGGAAGAATTTCTCGAAGCATCACAGGTAAGTGAAGTAAGCACACAAACAAAGATCACTGCCAACAATGATGTTTATGCAAAACTCATGAACATGTTTCTCGATGGACAGGAGATTTATAAAACTGATGAAGCAGTAAAAAAACTCTTCACATTCGACCAGGTATTACTCACCGTAGCTGGCCCCGGCAACCAGGGCTACAAAGGAAACATCACACAAACAAACGGTGCAGATGTCACCGGTGGCACAGTAGAATTCTCTGGTCCAACAAACAAAACAGTAGACATAGATGAGAATGGGCATTACGATTGTCCGCAGCTTGCCGCCGGCACTGGTTACACCATCACCATCACCGTACCAGCCTGTGAAGTAAAGGTCATAGAAAACAAAGAAGTAGAAACAGGAATAATGAAAACACTCAACATACAGGTCACTTCCAATCCTGCATAATTCAAAAATGATCTTGCCAAAAAAATGGAGGAGTCTCCCAAAGAACCCTCCATTCAACATTCATAATTCAACATTACTCTCTCCCCACTTCCCTCTAACCATTCACTTCTCACCTCTCTCTAATTCATCATTCATCATTCATAATTCAACATTACTCTCTCCCCACTTCCCTCTCTCCATTCCCTTCTCACCTCTCTCTAATTCATCATTCATCATTCAAAATTCATCATTACTCTCTCCCCACTTACCATTCACCACTCCCCATTCACCAATTTCATTTTTCTCCTTAAATCATTTGTGTTATCTTCCAGCAAACAAAAACAAGCTATATGAAAAAATTTCTCTCTTCCCTGATCATTCTTGCAGCCCTTGGCTTTGTGGCCTGCAACAACGAAAAGAAAGAAGACAAAGCAGACACTACAGAACAAAAAATTGATGCCCCTGCAGCACCAGCATCACCAGCCGGGCTTACAGCAGCCGTAGCACATGTATGCACCGACGCCTGTAAGGATGGTAATCATACATATGCCCATGGCGATGTGGGACATACCTGTACAGAAGCCTGTGGCGCTGCCCATGCCTGCACAGATAAATGTGGCGATGGTGCCAACCATACATATGCACATGGCGAGGCAGGCCATACCTGCACAGAAGATTGTATGAAAATGTAAGTTTTTGATTGTTTGAAATAGCAAAGCCGGTGTCTGTTGTAAGCACCGGCTTTTTTTATTCATCTTCTTATCAAAGAAAATCATTCAAATCAAAGAAATCAGTGTTCATTACTTATATAGTACTCCATCTTTCATTACAAACACCACCTTTCCAAAAACCGTTGTATCCTTCAGCGGGTCACCATCTACGGCTATTATATCGGCCAGTTTACCGGCTTCTGTAGCTACGATCTTGTTCTTCTCCACCACAATCCTCAGATTCTTTTTTAGTTCGTTGAAGATGCCGTCAGTCAAAGTGCCGCCCAGATATAGGTTTTCTGGGCAAAGGCAATGGATAAAAGCAATGATAGACAAAGTGTAAAGACTGTTCTTTTCATTTTGATGGTTGAAGTAATAATATAGTAAAAACTCCTTCTTTTTTACCCGGTTAGCCAAATAGCCGCAATGTTTCCGGCAGCAGTGGTAAATAACATTGCCGTACAAATCATCTTTTCCACTCTGAAATGTCCAACTGTGGATATGAAATTTTATCAGAAAGGATAATTGTTTTACTTTTACATGACCTCACGGAGTTTCCTATACTTTGTTAATCGAAGTTCACTTCTGCTGGTCATTTTGGCTGGGTTTTTCATCAGATCATTTACTTGTAAAAAGAATTAAACAAATAACCATTTTGTATGGCTAAATATATTTTTGTTACCGGCGGGGTTACTTCATCATTAGGAAAAGGTATAGTAGCTGCATCGCTTGCCAAACTGTTACAGGCAAGGGGATTAAAAGTTACTATCCAGAAGTTTGATCCCTACATTAATGTTGATCCCGGAACAATGAATCCGTATGAACATGGTGAATGTTATGTAACAGAAGACGGCGCTGAAACAGATCTTGATCTTGGTCATTACGAAAGGTTCCTCAACATATTTACTTCGCAGGCAAATAACGTTACTACAGGCCGCATTTACCAGACAGTAATTAATAAAGAAAGGGAAGGGGCTTATCTCGGTAAAACGGTGCAGGTGGTTCCGCATATTACCGATGAGATAAAAAGAAGGATGCTGCAATTAGGAAAAGGCAATGAATATGATATTGTAATAACTGAGATTGGCGGTACAGTGGGTGACATTGAAAGCTTACCGTTTGTGGAGGCTGTTCGCCAGTTGCAGTGGGAGCTGCCGGAAGAAGACACACTCATCATTCATCTTACACTTATACCTTATCTAAAGGCTGCAAAAGAATTAAAAACAAAACCAACTCAGCACAGTGTAAAAATGCTGAGCCAGGAAGGTGTGCACCCGGATATTATTGTTTGCCGCACCGAAAAACAATTGACACCGGAGATACGCCGCAAGATTGCCTTGTTCTGTAATGTAAAAGTGGAAGCAGTGATTGAAGCGGCAGATGCCCCAACAATTTATGAAGTACCATTGCTGATGATGCGGGAAAAACTGGATGTCATCAGTCTGAAGAAACTGAACATCACTGGTACCAAAGAACCTGAATTGGTAAAGTGGAAAGAGTTCCTCGATAAATTAAAATATCCAAAGAGCAAAGTAGCCATCGGTCTTATTGGTAAATACCTTGAATTGCAGGATGCATACAAATCAATTCTTGAATCATTTATTCATGCAGGTGCAATGAATGAATGCCAGGTACAGATAATTAATATCCATAGTGAGTTTATTACAGATGCTAATGTTGCAGAAAAGCTGGAAGGCCTTGATGGACTGCTTGTCGCTCCGGGATTTGGCCATAGGGGAGTAGAAGGAAAAATTGTTGCAGTAAAATATGCACGGGAGAATCAATTGCCTTTCTTCGGTATTTGTTTGGGTATGCAAATGGCCGCTATTGAATTTGCCCGTAACGTATTGGGCTTAAAGAATGCACATTCAACTGAAATGGATCCGGGTACTGAAGAACCTGTTATCGACCTGATGGAAGAACAAAAAGCTGTTACAAATAAAGGAGGCACCATGCGATTGGGTGCATATCCCTGCACAATTAAAGCTGGTACACTTGCTGAAGCCATTTATGGAAAAACTTCCATCAGCGAAAGGCACCGCCATCGCTGGGAGTTCAATAATAAATACCTCGACCAGTTTGAAAAAGCCGGTATGCTGGCCAGCGGAAAAAATCCCGGTTCAGACCTCGTTGAAATAATCGAATTGAAAGGTCATCCATTCTTTGTTGGTGTTCAGTATCACCCTGAATTAAAGAGTACAGTAGAGAACCCGCAGCCGGTATTTGTTCATTTCATTAAAGCCGCAAAAGCCTATTCTGATAAAAGATCAGAAACAAAAAATCCGCTATTGCAGAGTGAAATGATCTGATATTAAGGCAAAACAGTTTTATTTCTACACTTTATCGCTAAAACTACCGGTAAACCACTGTATAAACCGGGGTAAAGCAGGTCAAAACCTGTTATCTTTGCCCACTCCAAAAAAAAGAAGAATGAAGTTTGATCGTAATACAGTCATCGGTTTCTTAGTACTAGGTGTTCTGTTCATAGGCTATTTCTATTTTACCAACAAGCAACAGGCCGAATACAGGAAAACGAAGAATGCAGAATTAGCAATAAAAAAGGCTTATGATGATTCAATAGCAAAGCTGAATAAGCCTAAGGATGATTCGTTAAAGCAAGTTGCCGATTCAGTAGCCAAAATATCCAATGCCGGTAATTTTAAAAAGGCTGTTGATACCACTGAAAAGTTAGTTACTGTTGAGAATAACCTGATGAGGGTCACTTTTACCACATTAGGTGGTAAAATAAAGCAGGTACAACTAAAGAACTATAAAGAACAAGACAGCAGCTTCGTAAAACTGGCATCTTCTCCATTTGATAAGATCAGTTATAGAATAAACACGGGGGCAAACAGCCAGGATGAAACAGCCAATCTATCTTTCCCGGTTGTAGATACATCAACAAAAGACGGGAATACGATCATTTCCTTCACCCTCCAGTCAGATGACAGTAGCGGTGCTTATATTACTCATGAGTACGTCGTTAAGCCTGACGATTATATGCTTGACTTCAATGTAAAGATGAATGGTGCGGATAAACTATTGAACCAGGGTGAAATGAATCTTACCTGGCAGTATGCGGCAGCACAACAGGAAACAGATATATCTTTTGAAAAGCAAAATACCCAGGTTGGTTATGTGGAGGATGGAAGTTTTGACTACCACACCATCGGCAGAAAGAGTAATAAAGAGTTTGATGAGAATGTAAAGTGGATTGGTGTAAGGCAGCGGTTCTTCTTCTCTATACTTGTTTCAAAGAATAATTTCTCTAATGGTAAAATGGAATGGGTAGAGCCAGATGATTCTGCCAAAACGGTGGTTCAATCTATAGCCAATATGAAAGTTCCGGTACAGGCAGGTTCACCGGCGGTAGTTCCTTTTAGTATTTATTATGGTCCTTCAGACTATCATATTCTTAAAAAGTATGACCTCAAGTTTGAGAAACTGGTGAACCTTGGCCAGGGAATATATTCATTTGTAAGGCCTATTAATAAGTACATTATTATGCCCATTTTTAATTTCTTACAGGGCATTACAAGCAATATGGGTCTCGCTATTGCATTCCTTACTATTTTCATCCGTTTACTCACATCACCACTTATTTATAAAAGCTATTTAAGCGGTGCCAAAATGAAGGCTTTAAGACCGGAGATAGCAAAGTTGAAAGAAAAAGTAGGAGATGACAGACAGGCAATGAGTATGGAGCAAATGAAATTGTTCAGGGAAGCAGGGGTTAACCCACTTGGAGGTTGTATCCCGGCATTATTACAGATCCCGATATTCTTTGCACTCTTTAGTTTCTTTAATTCTGAGATAGGATTGAGAGGCGCAGAATTTCTATGGGCATCCGATCTGTCAGCATTTGATGATCCTATTAAGTTCGGATTTCATATTCCATTGTTAGGAAGTCACCTCAGCTTATTTAATATCACAGCAGTAATTACAAGTTTTCTTATTTCTATATACAGTATGAGCATGACACCGGATCAAAGTAACCCGGTGATGAAATACATGCCTTATATATTCCCGGTATTCCTTTTATTCTTCTTCAACAGGTTGCCATCAGCATTAACATGGTATTACACTGTTTCAAACGTTATTACACTTATTCTGCAGTTCATCATTCAGAAATATATTATTGACCACGATAAGATTCTGGCAAAAATTGCTGAGAACAGGAAGAAGCCAAAGACAAAATCCAAGTGGCAGGAACGGATGGAGCAGATGCAGGAACAGCAGAAAAAGATGAAAGAAATGCAGCAAAGAGGTAAACGCTGATTTCTGTTAAACTATTCATAATAGAAACCGGGTTTGGCTTGTATCAACCCGGTTTTTTTCATTACGCAACTTAATGTTTAATTTGGCACGTCTTTTCGTTATACTAACCAGGTTATCTAAAATGAAGAAAATAATTTACATATTAAGCACTCTTTTAGTTTCAATGTTGTCGTTTAAAGCAATGGCTCAAAAGAAATTGACTGAAGCTACTATTTCTTACGATATCGTTATCAATACTGGTAGTAAAACCCCACAAGCAGCCGATCTGCTGGATGGTGCGACCAGTGTTGTTTACTTAAAAGGTAAATCTAGCCGTTCCGAAATGATCAGCTCACTTGGAACACAAGCGACAGTAATAGATGGAAAAACAAGTGATATTACTGTACTGAAGGATTATGGAGAACAGAAATATATGATCAGGATGACATCCGATAACTGGAAACAATCGAACAAGAAGTATGAAGGGATAACATTCACTTATGACACAGTAACAAAGGTGATACAGGGTTATACTTGCCAAAAGGCAGTAGGCACATTGGCAGATGGCAGCACTTTTATTGTTTATTTTACAAAAGATCTGGTTCCTGTAAATAAGGATTTTCAATACCTGAATAAAAACCTGCCTGGTCTGGCCATGCAGTATGAAGCCGCAATAGGAAATTTAATGGTGACGTACACGGTTTCAGGTATCAACTTTAATCCTGTTGCACAGAATAAATTCGATCTGCCAAAAGGTGGCTACAGAGTAATGACCTATGAGGAAAGTTTGGGAGGAGGAAATTAATTCCTTTTGAGCTGTCTGTTACCGAATTCGAGTTTCACTTTATCAAGAATTACCTTCTTCTTCAGTGGAACGATATAAGTAGTGTTACCTTTTTGAAGAGTAACTACAGTGTTGAGGTTGATATACTGGTTGGCTGCAGGTGCATTGAATACACGGTTGCCACGATATGTATATCCGGATTTTAAAGAAAATGTATTTGAAGTAAAAGTTCTTCCTGAAAGCAGTGGTGATTTCTTAGAAAGACCCGGGTTTGAAGATTTATTGCCATCACCCAAAGCAGCTGAGGAAGCGATAGCAGTAGCAGCTATTAATAGCAGCACTGTCAGCTTTTTAGCGGCAATATTCCACAATATAGTCAGCTTGGGGTGATTCATTGTTTACAAAAATAAAGACAAAAAGGAATATAAAACAAACCGTTTATCCAGAACTTTAATACATCATTAACGTAACTGATGGCAAATTGTTACTTCAGGTTGTATTTAATTTTTACGTTTTTGCACATATGGGGAAAAGAATAAATGTATGTAGATGATTTTTTTCTCTTAACTTGTTGAGTATAACATATTTCAGGGGGCAAAGGGATTTTGCTGCCTGATCCGGCTCTTTAAAAGTTTTGTTCACAAATGTCCACCAGGTGATTCTTTTTGGGCAATATATTTTCAAACTGATGCCCAGTTGAGAAGCATAGAATCATCCCCAGAAGACAGAAAATACTTAATGGATGAAAGAAAACAATCCTTACCGGGAAGATCGGGAACAGCTTCGGGAACTACTTAATCTTTATGAAAATTTCAAAAATGGCAAAAGCCATAGTTTTATTGAAGAAGATGCCTTCGAAAAGATAATCAACTACTACCAGGAAAAAGAAGACCTTGTAAAGGCAATGGAAGCCGCCAATATTGGATGTGAGCAATTCCCGTATTCTTCATTACTGCTTATTAAAAAAGCTGATATCCTAATTGCCAACCGCCGTTACCAGGATGCGTTGGACATACTGGAACATGCCTCCTTGCTTGATGGTGGTGATATCAATGTTTATATACTGAAAACAGACGCTTACCTTGCTCTTGACCAACAGGAGAAAGCTGTAATTCTTTTGGAAGAAGCCCTTGGCCTGTTCGAAGGAGAAGAAAAAATTGAAATGCTTTTTGAACTGGCCGATGTGTATGATGATTATGAAGATTTTGACAAAGTGTTTGATTGCCTCAAAATGATACTGGAAGATGAGCCTAACAATGAAGAAGCATTGTATAAAATTTGTTTCTGGACAGATTTTACTGGTAGAAATGAAGAAAGTATCAGATTGCATCAGCAGATAATTGATGAATATCCTTACAATGAACTGGCATGGTTCAACCTGGGTGCTGCTTACCAGGGAATAAAACTATATGAGAAATCAATTGATGCGTATAAATATGCCATCACCATAGAGGAAAAGTTTGATTATGCTTATCGTAATATGGGAGATGCTTATATCCGGTTGCGGAAATATAAAGATGCAATTGAGGTGTTGGAAAAAGTTAACGAATTGGCTAAACCAGAAGATGTTATTTATGAAGCAATTGGCCATTGTTATGATAAGATGAAGAATTTTGCGCAGGCAAGATTTAATTACAGAAAGGCAACGCATCTTCGACAGGATGATAGCAAATTGTTTTACAAGATTGCTTGTACCTATTTTAACGAAGGTCAATGGCAAAGCTGCCTGAAGCAACTTGAAACAGCAATGAAGATCCAGCGGTTGCAACCGGAATACAATTTATTGGCCGGAGAATGTAAAATGCAATTGAAGCTCTACAAAGATGCGATCCAGTACTTTTCAAACGTAGTTAGGGTTAGGCCTAAAAATGCTGCTGGCTGGGAGGCCCTTATTAGGTGTTTGTATAAATCTGAATTCTTGGATGAAGCATTGGAACAGACCGATGGAGCACTTAAGAAGACAAAGGGAAAACCTATCTTCCTCTTTTATAAGGCCACTGTTTTGCTGGCAATGGGAAAATCAAAAGAAGCTTTACTGCAACTCGAAGCTGGTCTGGAACAAGCACCAAAGCTGCTTAAAAAATTCATGGAACTGAATCCCTCTGTTTTGCAGAATCAGTCTGTGGTAGATGTGCTGGCCAGATTTAAGAGAAATAAATCTATTTGAGCAGTAGGTGTTAATGCCTTTTTATCAGTATTTCTGTGCTTTTTCTTCCCTATTTTTGCCCGCCTGTAAGTATTTATGCAGACAGGATATTTAATATTTGAGTCAAATTATTCAGCATGAACTTCAAATTATCGCAGATACCGGAAAGGATAGCTAAACCTAGAAAATCTGGCCTTACTATGGTCATGGATAAAGGGCTTAGTGTAGAAGAAGCGAAAAATTTTTTAAGTGTTTCACATCCTCATGTAGATATCATAAAACTTGGTTTCGGTACATCTTTCGTTACGCCGAATCTTGAAAAAAAACTAGAAGTGTATCGTTCTTATGATATTCCTATCTATTTCGGAGGTACTTTGTTTGAAGCCTTTTTAATTCGTAACCAGTTTGATGATTATATTAATGTGTGTAAGGATTTTGGTATCAGCTATATGGAAGTAAGCGATGGCTCAATCACTATTCCTCATGCTGAGAAATGCGGATACATTGAAAAACTGACCAAACATGGAACAGTTTTGAGTGAAGTTGGTAGCAAGGATGCTGCTCATATAATTCCTCCTTATAAATGGATTGAGCTGATGAAAGCAGAAATTGAAGCTGGTTCTACCTATGTTATAGCTGAAGCAAGAGAAGCAGGGAACGTCGGTATCTATCGTGGAAGTGGAGAAGTAAGAGAAGGATTAGTACAAGAAATACTTACACAGATACCAGCTGAAAAAATTATCTGGGAAGCTCCGCAAAAAGCACAACAGCTTTATTTTATTGAATTGGTAGGATGTAATGCCAATCTTGGAAATATTGCACCTACTGAAGTAATTCCGTTGGAAACAATGCGTATTGGCCTGCGTGGAGACACTTTCAGTTTATACCTGGATAAAAAAGAGAATGCCTGAACTACATAGCAATAATTCTACTGAAGTTGTGGGCAAGCGGCTGTTTGGTTTAATTGGGAATCCTCTTACACATTCTTTCTCCAAAAAGTATTTTACAGCAAAATTTGAAAAGGAAGGTCTGGCTGATTGTCATTACGAACTTTTTCCACTTAAATCTATTGAAGAACTTCCAACACTGCTGAAATCAAATCCTGAACTTGAAGGTATTAATGTTACCATTCCCTATAAAAAACAAGTTCTTTCATTTCTAGATTTAAAAGATGGAATTCCCACAGAATTAAATGCCTGTAACTGTATATCCATAAAAGGAGGAAAGCTTTCAGGATTTAATACAGATTGGATCGGTTTTGAGAAAAGTATCAAACCCTTGCTGCTCCCACATCATACAAAAGCCATGGTGCTAGGAAATGGAGGTGCAACCTCGGCAATTGTTTTTGTTTTAAATAAATTGGGGATAGCTCATTTGATTGTGAGCAGAAAACTTCATAGCCATTCAAATATTACCTATAAAGACATCACAAAAGAATTGATCGGAGAATATACAATCATAATCAACACAACTCCTGTAGGGTTATATCCAAATGAAAATGATTGCCCGGATATTCCTTATGAATTCATTTCATCCAATCATTTATTATATGATCTGGTTTACAACCCGGCTAAGACCTTATTTCTGAAAAGAGGGCAGGAGCAAGGAGCCACTATAAAAAATGGTGAAGAAATGCTGGTGATTCAGGCTGAAGAAAGCTGGAAGATATGGAGTGATGCAAATCAAAACTACTAATTACATTTTTAATTTTTTCTTAGCGTCATCTGGTAAGGCTACAATCTTTTTCATCTCATAATCATAACAAATCATTCCTGTTTTTGCTACTGCTACTAATAATTTAACACCTTCAGTTTCTTTTTCAAGTTTATAAATAAGTTCAAAACCTACTTTTGAAAATTCACTGGCAGTAACAGAAGCAATAACTATATCTCCGTAAAACAATTCTTTTTTGAATTCTATTGTAACATCTGCCATGATCAATCCGGCACCTTCAAAACTCATTTCCGTATAACCAATATTTTTCAGGAACTGCATCCGGGCTTCGTGAATGATAGAAAGGATGGTGTCGTTTCCAGCATGTCCGCCATAATTAATATCAGTAATCCGTACAGGTATTTTGCAGGAAAATTGAAACTCTTCTGGTAATTGAATTTTTATTCTTGCCATGATGTGGTTTGAATAAAATTAAGCAAAGCTGTTTTATAGGAGTTATTTATTCTGCAAAGAATTTACAAGGCCAAGGATTTCCATAAAACTTCCTGGAGTATTCACTGTTTTGGGATTAGCCAGTTTTTGTCTCCATATTTTCAACTGATCGAGGCATTCTTCATCTTGTTCGGCACCCGCAACACAACCAACAATATCACTTAGTTTTTTGGAGATGCGGATGATATTCCCATCAGGGGTCATTAGTGTAATATACCTCTCAGCTATATTTTCAGTGGTTACAGGTGGCTCCCAATTGCCTAATCCCCTTACACCTGGTTCATAAGTTTCCTCCGGAATAAAATAGAAGTCAGCAGCATTTATTACTTTACTTTTCGCAATGTTCATATCCAGTTTTGCATAAGTTTTTTTACTGGCTTCTAATGCAGCATCATTTCTTGCTTCGTCCGTGGCGGCAGTTATGTCTTCATTTGCTCTAGAGTTATCCGGAATTAAAACTGGTGAATTATTCTTTGCAACTTCATTTGTTTTTTCTGCCGGGCTAATGTTTTCTTTTGTTATTACAGCGTCACCAGATTTAGTATTAAACAATTGCAGAGCACCCCATGCTATAAAAC
>CAYVSH010000092.1:0-589 GCA_964453625.1 uncultured Chitinophaga sp. | reverse complement strand
CCAACAATGACGGCTGCAGCAGCATAACGAATCCAGGGAATAACTCTGCCTGATTCTTTAGTTGTTGTTTCTGATGTTAAGTCATGCTTTATTGTTTCCCATGCAGATAATGGAGGATTAACTTCCATACCTGATAAACGGGAAGAATAATCTTTTACAAATACTTCTTCATCAAGCAATGCTGCTATTTTATTCCATGCTGAAACTGGTGCTGGCATTGCAAGGCCGGATAATTTTGAAGAGTAATCAGCAACAAAAGCTGATTCATCCAAACTATCAGAAATTTTTTGCCAGATACCAACAGGAGGAGTAGCCTGTTGATTATATAGTAATGATGGAAACTTTGCAGCCATTTCAGCATCGTCCAGATTCTGAACAATCTTTTCCCATACACCTGCAGGTGGTGTCACCTCGTAGTCATACATTTTATGCTGAAACCTGTTGTTCATTATTTTGATTTCACTCCTCTGTGCTTGTCAATAAACGTTTTTACCATATCCTGCAATATCACTTTTGCCCTTGAAAGCTGTGATTTGCTGGTTCCTTCACTGATGCCTAGTATGTCTGCGATTTCTTTATGTGTATAGCC
>CAYVSH010000091.1:0-12434 GCA_964453625.1 uncultured Chitinophaga sp. | reverse complement strand
ACCTGGTCTGTCTTGCTGCATTTGGAAGTGGCTTTACCTGGGGAAGCACATTGCTGAAGTGGTAAAAAATACTCCTGTTAGTTTTCACAGAGTACATTTGTATGTATACATGTCACTTTTCCATGAACCGTAACTTTATTTATATCATCAATCCTGTTTCTGGAACAAGAACAAAAAAGGATCTGCAACAGTTGATTGAAAAAAAAACAATTGAGCAGAACATTCCATTTCAAATTTTTCCTTCTCTTGCAAGCGGTGATTATTCTTTTCTTCATTCCATTATTAAGGAACAAAAAATTACAGATGTTATAATAGCAGGCGGCGATGGCACCGTTAGCCAGGTTGTACACAGTTTGATCGGTTGCAAAGTGAATTTCGGCATCATCCCTTGTGGCTCCGGAAATGGTTTAGCTTTTGCTGCCAGGATTCCTGCAAAACCGGAGAAAGCTCTGTCTGTAATATTTACAGGCAAGCCTGTGGCTGTTGATGCTTTTTATTTGAATAAGCATTTTGCCTGCATGCTATGCGGTTTAGGATTTGATGCCAAAGTAGCACATGATTTTGCGTTACAACCCAAAAGGGGATTAACAACTTATATTAAGGAAGTGCTGAAAAATTTCTTCTCTGCAAAAACATATTCTTTTGAGATAGCGATAAACAATAACACCTTTTCCATTGATGCCTTTTTTATCAGCATAGCCAATAGCAACCAGTTTGGTAATAATTTTAAAATAGCTCCAAAAGCAAGTTTAAATGATGGCCTTCTTGATATTGTGATTGTCACCAAACAAAATAAAATAAGCATGATATTACAAACACTGCGACAAATTAGCGGCAACAATAATTTACAAACCGGGAAGATACCTGAAAACAAAAAGGGAGTAATCTATTTTCAAACCGACAAACTAAAAATTATCAATAAAACTGCTGCACCCCTGCATATTGATGGCGATCCGGCAGAAACCCCTGAAGAACTAAACATCACCATAAAAAGAACGGCTTTCGGGCTTTATCAACCATGATCGTATCAGCAGCTGCTTTTTTAAACAAGTCCATCATTTTTTTAAACCCTTGCTGATTAGATACAGAGCCAACTGAATTTATTATATCCTTTTCTTCTCTTTTGGTCAAGTGAAAATTTAAAGCTGCTTTATTTTCTTCTTTATCAGCTGCATATTGAAATGCAATTTTATGGACTGGACTTCCGTTGTGTGTCACATAATAATTCAGCATATCATTCTGAAAAAATTCCATCATCTTAAACCAATTATGCTGCAACAATAAAAAAGGTTTTGTAGCATGATCCGTAATATCATCACTCAAGTAAGGGGCTTCCCAGCCACCAGCTAACCTATCCCTTATCTGTATTATCAGTACACCACTTGTATTTTCTTTTATCCAGTCTTCAAAGCAGATTAAAAACCGCAGTGTCGTTTCTTGTCCGTAATTATCCCGCAGCCCTGCATCCATTACATCTATTACCGGTTCAGAAGGAAGCCAAACATTCGGTAATACGATTGGAAAGGTTGCATTCATACGCATAGCTGTTAGCATACGCAAACTATACGGGTCCTGTTTTGCAAAAAAAGAGGTGAAGTCAACGGCATCGGGGTCAACAGCCGGAGTAAATGTTGTGTCCTGTGGAGCTTTCATCATAAACCTGACAGGCTGTGTACTGATGATCATCTTGCGGCTGTCTCTTGTTACTACCGAATTAAAGAACATCAAAGGAATGTTTGCTGCTTTTTCATCTGCAACGTAATCCTTCAATTGCTTGTTCAAAAAACCATTGGTATTGTCATTTAATTTTTGTTCAAAAGCATAACCCCTGTCTTTTACATACTTGTAAGGCCCTACGCTGAATTTTTGTGCTGGTGAAATAAGGTCTCTTGCAAAAAATGAAGTGAACAAAGGATTGAGCAGGTCACCTGAAATATCATTTACATATTGCCTGTCCTGCAGGTTAATTTGCTGGCCTTTTTGTTTTCTTAAATATAATTCTCTGAAATATGCAGCCCCGATCATTCCGCCGGAAGCACCATTGATAAGGAATGTCTGTTTGAATATGCTTCCGTTAGTTATGCTATCCATGTATTGCAAAACACTCATGGTAAATGTAGCACTACGATGTCCACCACCGCTTGTATTCATCAGCACCAGCAATGGCTTTTCAACGCCTTGCTTCTTTTTCCATGCATCAAGTATGCTGATCATGTTTTTCTTATCCGCTTCAATATTCTCATTGGTTGCCAGAGCTAACAACCCTTCTCTTGTATAAGCAGGTCTTTCATTTTTGTTCCAGTAATTAAGGCCATATGCTTTATTCCGCGGATCAATCCAGTCTTGCTTATAAAAAATATTCAGCACAAGCAACAATACGATCAAATAAGGAATGCTCCAGCTTTGCAAAAAATAAGTGATGCTGGCAGCCACTCCCAATAAAATAGAAAAGAAAATAGTAATACTGGCAGCAGCCGGCAACTGAAAGAATCCATAATCTAGAAAAAAGCCAATTAGCAATAAGAACAGAAATGCTGCAAATACAGAAAGAATAGCGGCAAAGTGGTGCCGCTTAAAGATCGTTGCAACAAATTCATCTGTATAGTGAGCCACATTCCTGACAGCCCTTATCTTTATCGGTGTTTCAAAATAAACTTCCACTTTCATCAGGTTTGCATCATGATAGACCTCTTTTACAGGCGAAAGATGAGTGATGTATGACTTTGGGTTAGTTATCACCGGCATCATTTTTCGCAGTATAGAACGGTCTGCCCGGAAAAAATAGATCATTGAAACAGCAAGTATGAATATCAACCCACATAAAAAGCCACCAAATAAGAATAGTATCTCAGTAAAACTTATCAGCTCTTTTGTCAGGGCGAAATGATAGGATTTTATAAAATAAAAAACCAGGAATACAATCGGTAAGATTGAATTGTTAATACAGTATTTTAAAAATGGGTTTGTGGTAGCAGATAAAAACCTAAAGTAGCGGCTGAACAAAATAAATGTGGCAATGTTCCAGCTCATAATAAACATACCGAGCGAAGCTCCTACAATCGCTGTACTAAAAGAATTTACATTACCAAGGTATTCGGGGGCAAGAAATAATGATTCGGCCCCGAATGTTTTCATGAATGTCCCATTCACTGTACTGAAAAGGATAAACCAGAAAATAAGTAATACCTGGTACTTCCTAAGGTGCAGGAACACTAATTGAATTGGAAACGAATATATAAATCCTCTGAACCAGGCTTTCATGAGATCATTTAATGATGACAACTAAAATTAATGATAATTAGCTGCTATGTCAAATGATCAGGAAAGAGAATAACTTTTCTTTCGCACAAGAAACATTATCCAGGTAAGGGATAATAATAAAAGCATTGCAAACAACTGGTGGAATTGTGCCATCCATTCAAACGGCCCCCATTGATTAGGAACAATTTTTAAACTGAATAATACTGACCCTATTCCAAGAATAAGCTGGGCAATGACCAGTAATATTGGCCACCATCTTGTTTTCTTTAACAAAGATGACCCTGCAATTTTATATAGACGGATAGTTAACAATATTATCAGGAACAGCAAAACATAAGCAAGTCCACGGTGAATAAAATGAATGGTCATTTTATTATCAACAAGGTTGAGCAAACCTTCATTACCTCCTGTCATTCCGGGTGGAATAATATGACCATTAATATCCGGCCATGTTGGTGCAGCAGTGGCAGCTTTATGCCCGGCCATAAATGCACCATACACCAATTGCAAAACTAACACGGCTAATATGCTAATATTCAATTTCCTGATTGACGGTGCAGAAACAATTTTTTCCTTTGGGATCAACAGCTCCAATGCAAACCAGAATGTATAGCAAAGCAATCCTAAAGCGAAAACAAAATGCAATGCCAGTTTTGTTGGTTTTACATAAATAGCATCCCCTTCCAGGCCGCTTGCCACCATAATCCACCCGATGGCTCCTTGCAAGGCTCCCAGTAAAAAAAGAATCAGCAATGGTTTTATCATTGAAGGTTTGAATCTCTTTTGAATTAAAAAAACAATAAATGGAATAGCGAATACGACCCCTATCAGTCTTGCCCAAAAGCGATGAAACCATTCCCAAAAAAAGATATACTTGAAATCTTGCAGTGTAAAATCGAAATTCAGCAGGTTGAACTGTGGAGTTGCTTTGTATTTTTCAAATTCTAAAAGCCATTGCTGCTCACTAGTTGGCGGGAAAGCACCAGTTACAACATTCCATTCTGTTATAGATAATCCTGAGCCGGTTAATCTTGTAATACCACCTAAAAGTATTTGTACAATTATCATACCCACACCTATCAAAAGCCAGATAGCGATAGGTTTGGAAGACTTTTCTGTTAATTTTTTTTCCATGAAGAGTGCAAAGGTAAAATATATAACCACAGATAATGCTGATTAGTTCACAGATTACACAGTTTAAATACAGTATAATTTGTATTGCAATAAAAGCCGTGGTTTTTGTATTAAAGAATACTATTTCATTAAATTAATATTTCAGAAATTGCAGCCAATGCTTAAACACTTTTACCAGGAAGAGTTAATTGAGGCCGGATGTGATGAAGCTGGCCGGGGCTGCCTGGCAGGACCTGTATTCGCTGCAGCTGTTATTTTACCGGCAACATTCTCTCATCCTCTATTAAACGACTCAAAACAGGTAACAGAACAGCACAGAAACGAACTAAGAATAGTAATTGAAGAGTCTGCATTGGCATATGCTGTAGCATCAGTTGACAATGATGAAATAGATAAAATCAATATTTTAAAAGCAACTTTTAAAGCCATGCATATGGCTATTGATAAATTAAAAAAGAAACCCCAATTATTGTTGATTGACGGAAACCGCTTTTACACTTATAAAAAAATTCCCCATCGTTGTATCATCAAAGGAGATTCTATCTACACATCCATTGCCGCTGCAAGTATATTGGCCAAAACTTACAGGGATGAGTTTATGTTGAACCTTCACAAAAAATTTCCCCAGTATGGCTGGGATAATAACAAAGGCTATGGAACTGCATTACATCGTGAAGCCATAGAAAAGTATGGACAGTGTGATCATCATAGAAAAAGTTTTCATTGTAAAAAAGCTCAACCTGAAATATTTTAGTTTCTCCGTAGTTGCCAAATGAATAACCATCATCGCCTGAAAAATATTGCAACAGTCTTTCTGGAAGAAAAAACAGACGATGCTGCACTTACCAATGCAGTAAAGGAGTATCAAAGCTTGTTGAAAGAACTCTCTGACATCAATCTACAAGACGAGGGTGCCAGATCAAATATTCATTTTGAAACAGGAAAAGCATTGGGTACCACCTGGGCTGCCATGTGTATTGATGATCTGATAAGAACAAAAAGATTTATCAAAGGAATTTATTCGGCTATACAATCATTGCAAAAAAAGAACAAACAATCCATTCATGTTTTATATGCCGGTACCGGGCCTTATGCTGCACTTATTTTGCCGTTGTTATCATTGTTTACAGAAAAACAGCTCCAGTTTACTCTTCTTGAAATCAATAAAATCAGCTATGAAAATATGCTGAAAGTAATGTCAGCATTAGGTTTTAATAGATTTATATATGCAGCAGAACTGGCTGATGCTTCCGTCTATAAGATTAAAGACCCTTCAATAATTGATATTGTCGTTACTGAAACCATGCAGCACGGATTAGTAAAAGAACAGCAAGTACCTATTTCTATTAACCTGGTGAACCAACTCAGTGATGATGTAGTTCTTATTCCCCAAAATATCACCCTTGATCTTAGCCTTATCAGCCTGGGTAAGATGCAGGATAATATGCTCAATGATACCCATATCGAATTCTATAAAAACCTGGGAAAAATATTTGAACTGAATGCAGCATCAATAAAAGGATTTAAAAAAGATGCCAATGGGAAATTTGAATTTCCTGTAACTACTGTTCCGATAAGTGTTGATGCTGAAACCGATTTTGATAAACTCGCCATATTAACTACGATCAGCGTTTTTGATGATAATTTTATTTATATAAACGAAAGTGGACTTACCATTCCGCTGATCATCCAGGATATTTCTGCCATAAGGAATAAAGTCGCAGCCATTAAAATGTGGTATGAAATAGACGCCTCACCGGGAATACGGTTTGAAATGATCTATAAAAATCAGGAACAGGTTTTTTAACTAAGTAGTTTTTTGAAACATCGGAATCAGCCTTCCCATTTCCCCAAACCTTCTCTAACTAAAACAGGTTCATCACCGGTAAAATCAACAACAGTGGACGGAATGGTGCCTCCAATACCACCATCCACCACAAAATCAACTTCATTCATAAAATTCTGGTGCATGATCTCCGGGTCGGTATAGTCTTCCACCATTTCACCCGGTAATGAAGCACTTAAAATGGGCCGTCCCAGTTCTTTAACAATAGCATTCACAATATTATTGGCAGGAATCCGTAAACCAATGGTGTCCTTTCTGCTTTGCATAATCTTGGGCACCATTTTACTGGCAGGTAAAATAAATGTATATGGACCCGGCAACAGGTCTTTTAATATCCGGTAAACAGGGTTGGGAATTGGTTTTGTAAAATCACTAAGATGAGACAGGTCGCTGCAAACAAAGGAAAGTTGTGCTTTTTTGGGGTCTACCTGCTTTATACTACAGATCCTTTCCACAGCTTTTTGCTGTAAAATATCACAGCCAAGACCATACACCGTATCGGTTGGGTAAATGATGATACCACCCTTTTGCAGGGTTTCCACTATCTGTTTTATCAGTCTTGGCTGAGGGTTATCAGGATGTATTTGAATGATCATATCAGGTATTCGTTTAAAAATAATGAGTTTTGCTAAAACATTCTAATGCCTGACGTCATTTAGCCGGCAATTTGTATTTTCACCCCCACTTATCTTTGCTAATCTAAAAAAAGACCATGCAGTTAAAGCCGGTTGCCACTTTTGACACTATTGACCCTGAAGTGTTCAAAAAAGAATATTACGATCCCAGTATGCCGGTAGTAATCAAAAACCTTGCTAAAGAATGGCCAGCATATACCAAATGGAACTGGGAGTACTTTAAGCAACTGGTTGGCGATAAAAAAGTACCGCTTTATAACAATGTAAAAAGCGATGCTTACACACCCATCAACACAGCTGATGATTATAAAACCTTTGGCGAATACATTGACATGATAAGTGCAGGTCCTGCTGCCTGGCGGATTTTCCTGTTCAATATTTTTGACCATGCCCCATCACTCATCAATGATTTTGTATGGCCTGAACATTTAATGAAAGGGTTTATAAAAAAATACCCCATGCTGTTTACCGGCGGTGCCGGCAGCATTACTCATATGCATTATGATATTGACCTTTCTCATATCCTGCATACACAGTTTGGTGGCAGAAAAAGAGTTTTGATGTTTCCTCATGCTGAACAATATAAATTGTACAGAAAACCTTTTGAAGTGCTGAGCCTTGCAGATTTTTCTCATTATTATGAACAGAATGGAACACCTGATTATGAAAAATTTCCAGCATTGAAACTGGCTGAGGGTTTTGATTTTATACTGGAACCCGGTGACACTTTATTTATGCCTGCTGGATACTGGCATCATATGGAATATTTAGAAAGCGGATTTGCCATGAGCCTTCGTGCCATGCAGCCATCTTTAGGTGGAAAATTAAAAGGTGCCTGGAGCCTTGTTGGTATGCGGAACATTGATACTCTGATGAAAAAGACAATGCCTAAGTGGTGGTACAAGAGAAAAGAGAAAAAGGTATACGCAAATGCAAATAGAGTTCTAAACACTGTTGCATGAAAATGATGATTATAAAATTCAATAATACTTTTAGCGTAAGGTATTATTGAATTGTCCAAATCTCATTTCCTCTAAGCAGCTTATCCAGGTCAGCAGGCTTTCTTGATTTTGCTTCTTCCAGTTGTGCTGCCATTACATCTTCATAACAATCCCTGTTGGTTTGATAGAATACACCAAATGGTCTTGGCAGGTGGCCTTCTGTTTTAGGGCTATCGAAAATGCGGACCAGTATCTGCGCCTTATACATATCATGTTCATCATGTATCCACAAGTCACTGGTGCTATGCCCTTCATTAAGGTCCACTACTACCGGAGTAAAGCCATCCAGCTTTATTCCTTTATCGTTATTGGCACCAAAAGTGAGTGGTTTGCCCTGCTCAAGGAAAATAGTTTCCTGTGGCTTGCTGCTTTTTTCTGTAAATATCTCAAATGCACCATCATTAAAGATGTTGCAATTCTGGTATATCTCGAGGAAGGAAGCTCCTTTATGTTGCTGCGTTCTTATAAGCATTGCCTGCAGATGTTTGGGGTCACGGTCCATTGTTCTGGCTACAAATGTTGCATCAGCACCTAATGCCAATGCCAGCGGATTGAATGGATGATCAATACTTCCCATTGGTGTACTCTTGGTTACTTTCTGTTCTTCAGAAGTTGGAGAGTATTGTCCTTTGGTTAATCCATATATCTGGTTATTGAACAATAATATATTTACATCAAAATTCCTGCGCAGCAAATGGATAGTGTGATTACCACCGATACTTAACCCATCACCATCACCGGTTACGATCCATACACTCAGTTCCGGTCTTGAAGCTTTTAGACCCGATGCTACAGCAGTTGCCCTTCCATGAATAGAGTGCATACCATAGGTATTCATGTAATAAGGAAAGCGACTGCTGCAGCCAATTCCAGAAATGATAACTATATTCTCTTTGGGAATACCTAAAGTAGGCATCACTTTTTGTACCTGTGCCAGTATGGAGTAGTCGCCACAGCCGGGGCACCAGCGAACTTCCTGGTCGGTAGCAAAATCTTTAGCTGTCAATACGGGGGCAGTCGTTGTTTCACTCATAATAAAGGGATTGTTACAAATTTATATAATCAAATGCTCAATTTTCAATTCACAATGTTCAATTTTCAAGTCTGCGATACTTTTACCTTGTTTTTTTGAGCTGTTGATATGCTTTTGCCTATTATCGCAATCAGTTCTTCGGTCTCTTTAAAAATTGAATCTAGTTTTTCTACTGGCAATATCATTTGTTTCTTGATAATGATTTTTAAGGCTGTTCTGCATTCTTTTAACTCCTTAAGAATTATTCCCATTTTATGAATGAAGTCGTTTCTGGATTCAGCTCCTTGTGCTTCTCCGTAATTAAATGCAGGAGAGTTGCAGGATCTTATCAATTGACCAGCTATATAATTTCCTGCCCTCGAATTAGGTAATGCTTCCACTACATCAATCATTCTACAGGAATAATCTACAAACCTGTCTTCAAGATCATATTTTCTTTTATCCATATTTGTCAATTTCAACCAGATTCAAATTACTAAGGATTGCTGAAAAAATGAACATTGAGCATTGACAGTTGATTATTGAACATTTTCCAACAAGGCTTCCCAGTATTCTGCCGCCCGTCTTGTATGCGGAATAACGATAGTACCACCCACAATATTGGCTACTGCAAACACTTCATACATCTGTTCAGTAGTAATTCCCAGTTCATGAGATTTTCCCAGGTGATATTTGATGCAATCGTCACATCGCAATACCATGCTGGCAACCAAACCCAGCAATTCCTTCGTTTTTACATCAAGATGTCCTTCGGCATAGGTATTGGTATCCAGGTTCCAGAGGCGTTTGATGACAAGGTTGTCTTTTGACAGAATGACATCGTTCATTCTTGTCCTGTAGTCATTGAATTCTTTTACAAGGCTGTTCATGTATTTGTATTTTCTTCAAATGTAGAGAACATAGCCTTTTGTCAATTACTAATACCGGAAACGATGAGTAAATTGTATTTTCATTACCGAAGTGAGCAATGCCACTTTTGTAAATTATAAAACGTCTGAACAGCATGTTACATAAAAAGAAAATTCTGACCTTTTCATTTCTGGCCATGTTTGTGGCACTTGGAATGGCTGCAGTTAAACTGAATCCGAAAGAAAGAAACCTGAAAGTATTGCCAAAAGACATCAGTGATGCAAAACTTGACAGCATTATGCAAACGTATAATGTTGCATTAGGTGTGAAATGTAATTTTTGCCATGTCCCCATGAAAAATATTGCCGACAGCCTGGATTATGCTTCAGATGCCGAGCCCATGAAAGAAAATGCCCGGAAGATGATGGAAATGACAATTGATATCAATAAAAAGAATTTTTACTTCTATCCTGAGGTAAGGCCGGAGTATTTAAATACAGTTACCTGTAAAACCTGCCACCGTGGTGAACATTTTCCTCCTGAAGATTAATCTTCTTCCTTGCAGGAATTTAGCCATTCTTTGATCCCTTCTACTACCTGGTTAGCAACCTTTTTATGAAATTCAGGATTAAGAATTAGTTTTTCATCTTCTTTATTACTCAGGAAGGCTACTTCAAGCAGGCAATTGGGAATATCAGTAGGTCCGCTTAGAGCAAAATTAAAACTGCCGATATTTCCAAAATCTTCAAGTCCTTCTATCTTCAGCATACTTTGTTGTATAAAATATGTCAATGGGCGGAAACCTATGTAGCGGTAATAAGTACTGACACCTCTGATTTCCGGTTTCACAGAAGAGTTTAAATGTACACTGATCAAAAAATCACAATTCTCTTCTCTTATCCTTTCTTCCCTTTCAAGCATACTATAGCTGTTATCAGACCGGCGGGTCATAAACACAATGGCTTCTTTTTCCATCAAAGCCTTTTCAATTTGCTTTGCAATAAGCAATGTATAATCCTTTTCTGCAATTCTGCTTGTTACTCCTGAAGCACCGGGATTGTTGCCACCATGCCCTGCATCAATGGCAATTTTCATACTTTCAAGACTAAGGTCAGCCGGCTGTCTTTTGATTTTTATTACCAGCTTGTTTCCCTGGTAAGCTATACTATACCCCCAATGCTGACGATGCCGCAACTCAATAATAACACGGAAAATATCATCCTGCACCTGCTCATGATAAATATTCTTTATTTCTTTAGCTGAAAAACGTTGAGTAACCCAATTCGTATTACTTGTTACTCCAAATATATCAACAACGATACGGGATGGATTTATTTGCTGAATGCTGGTGTAGGGCAATTTTTCATCGAGGCTGATACTTGCATAATCGTATTTATCATCACCTGTAATTAAAAAACTACCTGTAAGATAATAAGGTGGAATTTGAAGAGATGCATCATTTTTAAAATTTGACCGGGGTAACCAGGCTGACCTGTTTTTGGAAAGCTGTACTTTATAGCGGCCAATGGCACTGTCTACCACTTGCATTACTATGCCTGTATCAAGGTAGGTCATCTTTGCACCACCCAACCTGTCATCTCCAAGGCCATATTCCAAATACGGCTGTGTACCAAATGTTTTACCAACTATGGTTTTCTTTTCTGGTTCTGTTTGTGCAAATGCTGATAGGTTGATACACAAACAGATAATAAACAATAATCGTATCATCACAGCAAGTTAACACAAAAACACCCGATAGTCTTTTCGTATAACTACGAAATTTTTTTTCGCTTTTACTGAATCTTAGGTTAATCATTTAATTATAAACACTAACCTTCTTCAACCCCCGTTAATTTTACAGCAGGTTTTTGCAACCAGGCTAAAACCTTCAACTATATCCTATAAAACCAATAGAGCATGACCTGGAATACCATAATGGGCTTTGTTTCTTCCTTTGCCCTTTTTATACCAATTGTACTTATCCTGATCCTGCGGTTAGGAAGTTATCGGACATTTCCTGCATTACTTTTTTATTACTCCTCTGTATTTATCTATAACCTGATGACAGAGGGTTATATCCAGGTAAATGATAATACTATACGTTACTGGGGAATTATTAATAACCTGCTTGACGTTCCGTTAATGCTGATATTCCTGACTTATTTTAGCTTATCGCCTGTTTTCAAACAGAAAATGAAAATATTGATACTTGGCTTTATCGCATTTGAAGTAATTGTTATAATTGTAACCGGCTTTACGATCAATGGGCTTACAATCATTCTTGGTCCGGGACTAGTACTTATTTCAGCTTTCTGCCTTCACTTCTTCATACGACATGCAACAATGGCAATTGAACATCGAAAGTCAACAGGTAAAGCTTTAATTGCCGGTTCTCTTTTGTTTGCCTACAGTTGCTTTAGCATTCTTTATATTATGTTCTACATTGTAAAGACAGACCAGGTTGAAGACACATTCCTGATTTACTTTATTTCAACTACTGTATCTGCTCTGTTAATGTCTGCAGGTCTAGTTTTTGAATGGAAAAGGGTAAAAAAGATAAAGGAACTTAAAATAACCAGGCAAGAGCTTTCAGAAATGTATAAAGACTCAAATATGGCTGCCCGGAATCGAACAGCCATGTTAGATCTTGATTTTGATAAAGAAGCCTGGAACTA
>CAYVSH010000090.1:0-12564 GCA_964453625.1 uncultured Chitinophaga sp. | reverse complement strand
TGAAATGAATTCACTCCACAATGACTGAATTGATTATTGAAAAAAAACTGGTATGGTGTCCACGCAAATGCAAGCGGCCCATCAATTTTAATTGTTTCAAAACTGATCCGTTCATCTAACGAGCCTGGCTTAGCTTTCCCAATCTGCTCAATAAACCCAGAGGGGCTTTCATTTTTTACAATAGTTGCTCCTTCTTTATTCTTGCTGATCGTTTGGAAAACGATACTGTCGGAGAAAGTGCTTTTCAGCATTTCTTTGTCCGCATTTTTCATGGCTGTAAACATTTTGTGGATAACCGCCTTTATCGAGTCTTCCGCTGTCTGTGCTTTTGTTTCTTTTCCTAAAAAGAATACTGTTAATACAATGAAAAAGTATTTCATGCTGATTGATTTTATGATTTTATGGCAAATGAATTGAAAGATAAATGCGTTAGAAAATTTTATCCCTAAAAATAAAACTGTTAGCCATGCAATCAGCCAGAATTGTACAAGCGGTCATACTAATGCTGATGGTAGCATTTGCCGCCAGTTGTACTACTACCCGACAATATACCGGTAAGATATTTCCTGCCAGGCAGGAATCGGAAAATGTAGAAAAAGCTACTGCTTTACGATTTTTAAAACTAGACAGCCTTGAGCAGAAATAAGAGGGCTGGGTGACTACCGATATTATAATGGGAAGGGATACCATAAGTCATACCAAGGCACTCGATAATCTGGCAAAGACTTTTAATGCAACATCATCAAAACCTGATACATCAGCCCAAAGTAGTTTAGCAAAAAAGACAACTATATATCCTGAAACAAAAGTGATTGTATCACCGAAAGTAGAAGAGCCAGTGGCAAAGACGTACAATACCGGTGAAGTGAGAGAGAAGAAAACAAGGAATGATTAACAAAATATACTCAACTGAACCTTTTATTAACTAAAAATCATACTCATGAAACGAACATTTATCTTATCGGCTTCCGGTATTTTTTCACTTTTGCTTATTTTATCAAGTTGCAAAACCAGCAGGGTTTGGGAAACCAAGGACACACAAGACAGAACAGTAAGAACTCCTCCGCCTCCGCCCTCCAGGCAATACGGACCAACTCCTGCCCGTTACACACAAACATCATTGATCATAAGTCCGAGACCTGGATTCACTATGAATCAGTATTCGGATGGGCGGTTTTATCATCGAAGTCCGCAGGGGTTTCTATACTGGAAAGGACTTGACAACAGGTTCTATCTTGACAAATATTATCTGGACAGGGTTAGCTATTCAAAATGGGAATACAAAGAGTGGAAACGATACAAAAAAGACGCTTCAAAAAGTTTTCGTAGATAAAAAATTTAAACCCCTTCTTTTAAGGGGTTTAAATTTTATTTATATCCTAATATCTTCAGCATACTCTGGGCTGTTTGTTCTTTTGCATACACCCAATCAGTCAATTTTCCATTTTTATCATGACCAATGATGATATGCTTAGGCGAAGGGATAAGACAATGTTTAATTCCTCCGTATCCGCTTATCTGATCCTGGTAAGCTCCGGTATGAAAAAAACCAACGAATAACGGTTCTCCATCTGTTCCTGTTTTTGGAAGAAAGACCTCATTAATATGTTCTTCTGAATCATAATAGTCGTGACTGTCGCAGGTAATACCACCTAAAACCACCCTGTGATGGTCTTCCTCCCATTTATTCACTGGCAGCATCAGGAACTTTTCCCCGATTCCCCATGTATCTGGCAAAGTAGTAATGAAAGAGGAATCAATCATATACCAGGTTTCCTTATCGTTCTGTACTTTCTCAGCAATCACTTTATAAATATGAGCCATGCTTTCACCAACTGTGTAGCTGCCAAATTCTGTAAAAATGTTTGGCATCGGCACTTTGGCTTTCTTGCAGGTTGTTTTAATATTCTTTACAATTTCATTGATCATGAATTGATAGTCATAATCAAATCCCAATGAATGTTTGATAGGGAAACCACCACCTATATTAATAGAATCAAGCTCAGGGCATATTTTCTTTAATTGGCAGTAGAGGTTAATTACCTTATTCAATTCACTCCAATAATAGATATCATCTTTGATCCCTTTGTTCAAAAAGATATGCAGCATTTTAAGCTGAAACTTGCTTTCATAACCTTCGATCCTGTCTACATAAAACTCAAGAATGTCTTTTGCTCTCATCCCTAATCTTGAAGTGTAAAAAGGGAAATTTGGTTCTTCTTCTGCAGCTACCCTGATACCTAATTTGAATGGCACTTTAACAGAAGTAGCATAATCCTTCAACTCATCCTTATTATCAAGGATCGGGATAACATTATGAAACCCAGTATTCAATAAGTTGGCAATTCGACGGGTATAACCTTTTTGCTTAAAGCCATTACAAATGATATGTATGTCCTTTGTGATCTTCTTTTTAGCATACAATTTTTTGATGATCTCAATATCATATGCATAAGAAGTTTCGAGATGGATGTCACTTTTTAATGCTTCTTCCACTACAAAGCTGAAATGTGAGCTTTTAGTACAATAACAATAAAAATATTTTCCTTCATACCTGTGCTTTTTAAAAGCTGAAGCAAACATCTGCTTGGCCTGTTTGATCTGCATACCAATTTTGGGCAGGTATGTCATTTTTAAGGGTGTGCCATATTTGGCAATGATACTCATCAGATCTAATCCATTAAAATAGAGATTTCCATCTTTAATTTCAATGCCATCCTGAGGAAAAGTAAAGGTTTGCTTTACTAGGTCGTGGTAAGAATTTGTCATTTCAGCAATAATGGGTTAAGCCAGTAATTAATTAACCGCACAAAAGTATAAGATTGCTGATTTTTAGGCCGAAAATTTTCCAGAGCAAGTTTTTCTCATATCTCTCTTGAGGCAACTGATTTATTTTCTACCGGTGTTACTTTGTAGCCTTCTTTCCGGAGTAAATTTATTACACCCTTTTCTCCCGGTAAATGACCTGCGCCTACAGCTATCAATATTGAAGCATCAGGCAACAAAGTTTTTAATTTTTGCACCCAATTCTGATTGCGGTGGTATAAAAGAATGTCTGTAAAGCCTGCCATGCCTGCGTCAGTCTCTACCATCAGGTCTTCCAGTTTTTTCAGATCCTGGTCTTTATATGCCCTGAACATTTCTTCCATTTGTTTATTACTTTCATCACCATTTGTAACAGCATCTATATAATTAACCAATTGCTGTGCCTGTAACTTATAAGGTATACTATCCAATACACTTGCCTGGTAACCCATTGTTTCAAGTCCTTTAATTTTCTTTTTATAATCCTTTGCTTCTTTCATGATAACCTGCTCCATCATTGCTGTATTTTCACAAGACATGGAACCTTGTTCTAATGTAGAAGCTGCAAGGATAGGCTTATAGGTTTCCAACATTGAAAAAGGGAGCATGGAACCTTTGTTTTCAAAATAGGATTTCACTTTTTCATAGTCTTCCTTACTCAACAAATCCTTCAAAGTGGTATCACCCTTCATCTTCATTTTGCCCATTACATTGATCATTTCAAACATATTATCCATATCCACCTCAAAATAGACCTCATCGCAATCCCTTATAGCTTTCATCATATTCTTGCTCAGCACTGCATCTTCTTCACAAAGCAAATGAATGGTGCCAAACAGATACGAAGACTTTTCCAACCCATTTCCGCTGATCTTCCAGAGAAGGGTATTGTTATTAGTTTCTTCCTGTGCAAAAGAAGCCATTGCTATAAGGCTCACTATTAACCCGGCACCCAATTTTTTCATTTGATTTTTTTTAAGCAATATAAATAATTGACGAAGTAAGTTTTAAAAAGATGTACTGACGGTTACCTTTTTCATTCGTTTGTCAAATTTCAATCCAAACGAATATATATGTCTTTGTGTCAGGAATTAATTAATAGAAAACTTCTGCCCAGTGGCGAGAAAACTTAGTTCCCCATTTTACTTGTAGCTCCTTGTCATCAATAGGCAACCTTATTTCCTGCTTAACTGCCAGAACAGGTAAGTTGACTCCGGCTCCAAGTATGGCTGAGATGGTTCCTTGCACACGGGGATTAATTTCTAGAATCAAAAATTCTCCCGCACCTGATCTTTTTACCTGAATTCCTATATTACCATGAAGGTTTAATTCCTTGATAATTTTTCTACAATACTCTATTATAGATTTTTCTTCAATTATTTCTCCTTCTATACTGATCCCGTATTGCATTTTTTTACGCAACCTTGGAATTATAAGAATAGATTGGCCGTTATTGGCAAGACAATCAACAGAGTACTCTTCACCCGGTAGAAATTCAGAAATCAACAATTCAGGAAATTCTCCAGACCCTAAAACTCTGACAGCATTCTGCAGATTTAGAAATGTTGAATTGGGTTTATGATTAAAAAGTAAATCCAGCTCATTAATATTTTCTGATACAATTCGAAAGCCTCTGCTGCCATTTGCTACTGATGGCTTGAAACATATTTGTTTTTTGGGATAGTCAAGTTCTTGTACAGCATTTTTAAACTGGTCAATATTTTCAGCAATTCTGAATTCAGGAACAGTAATACCTCTCCATTGCAAGAATTGGTATAATCTTCCTTTGTTATTAGCAATTTCTAACGAGGAATAAGATGAACATAAAATTTTTGTTCCGGCTTTTTCAAATGTGTCTTTGTTTTTTGAAAATGGAATTAATTCTCTTGTGACCAATGGAAGAACTATGTCTATCTTTTTGTTCCGGCAAATTTCCATTAGGCTTTCTGTAAACCTTTTATCAGTAGCAAATGGGATTGTTACAAAATCTCCGGTGAGGTACCTGCCTACCGCTTCCGGATAAGCATCGGCAACTGTAATATTAAAATTCTCTTCCTCCTGCAGGCATTTTATAATACCTGCTGCACCCGGAGCACCACCACCCGTCATTAAAATATTAATTGTGCTTTTTGACATTGTAGTTCAGGGCAACAAGATAAAAGATTTTGACGGACTTGTTTTTGAAAATCAGAGAGGCTTGACCACTGCTTCTTCACCGTACATCTGATCTTTGAATTTAAGAGATGGTGAAGAAATAAAATTACCAAGACCAAGACTATCCCATTTCGAATCAACAGTATTTATTGTTTCATCATCTGCTACAATAATATTCGGCCAGTCCCGGTAGAAATTATCAAACTCTTTAGTTTTCCTGGTTCCATCCAGCCCCATACATGCTGAATATTTATTACTGCCGGGAATGGTTTGTTTAAAAAGGTATTGATCTCTTTTTGGATCAAGATTGTTACAAAACCTCCATAATGCTGTTGTCAGATCCTTTGCATCAACAGTATGCTCTACATATAAAATCATCTTCACTCCTTTACATTGATCAGAAGAGCATAACTGATTATGCAATTCATTTATATGCCCTTGTCTATTTTTTTGAACAGAAATTACGAGGCAGGGAATTCCTTTGCGAAGCAAGGAGTTATTTATACTTTGAATTTCAGGAAATCTTTCTTTTACCAGGTTTTCATCCATTTTTGAATCATCAATTGAGTAATTGTATGAATCATCTTTCTCTTCTTCCTGTTTACTTGTCCCATCAATGCACATTTTTCCTCCAAAACCCAGTTTACTGCAACTATGATCAAGCACATCCATAGGTCCTGTAGAAAAATAGATATCTGTTGCCGGATTTAAGTTCCTGAAAACATACTTTGCCAGTTCCTCGTAATTCTGAATCGTTACTCCTTCATCGGCCAATACTAAAATCTTATTAAACATCATTTGCCCTGCCCCCCACATAGCATTCATCACTTTTTGTCCTTGCCCTGCATAATCTTTTTTGATTTTTGTTATAACAAGATTGTGAAACACACCTTCCACCGGCATATCCATATCCATAATTTCAGGTACCATTGTCATTTTAATGGGAGCAAGAAATATCCTTTCAGTTGCTTTACCCAGCCAGGCATCTTCTTGTGGCGGTATCCCAACTATAGTAGCAGGATAAATCGCATTTCTTTTATGAGTAATGGCAGTAATATGAAACTTTGGATACCAATCTGGTAGCGAGTAATATCCTGTATGATCCCCAAAGGGGCCTTCCCAGATCAACTCATCATTTGGATCAACATATCCTTCAATAATAAAATCAGCATCTGCAGGAACTTCAACCTCAGGCTGAGAAATACATTTTACCAGTTCTACTTTCTTCTTACGTAGAAATCCAGCCAGCATATATTCATCTACATTTTCAGGCAAAGGCGCTGTTGCAGAATATGCATATACGGGATCGCCGCCAAGGGCAACAGCGACAGGCATCCTTTTATTCAGTTTTTTATATTCTGCAAAATGTTTAGCACTTACTTTATGTTTATGCCAATGCATACCTGTAAGTGTTGGACCAAATACCTGCATCCGGTACATACCCACATTTCTTGCATTGTTATTTGGGTCTTTGGTATGTATTACTGGTAATGTTACAAAAGGACCTCCATCTTTTGGCCAGCAGGTGATTACAGGCAGCTTAGTTATATCAGGGTTTTGCATAATAACTTCCTGGCACTCCCCTTTCCCATTTTTTACCTTTGGCATCCAGCTTGCAAACTGTCCGAGTTTTGGCAAAAGCTTTAATTTATCAAGTATTCCTTCTTTTGGTGAAGCAAGTAGTTTGAAAAGGTTTTCAATTTCATTTGCCACATCGTCAAGGTGGTTTACGCCTAAAGCCATGCACATCCTTTTTTCACTACCATACGCATTCATTAATACAGGAAAATCATAACCTGTATTTTCAAATAGTAATGCTTTTCCCCCATTTCCTGATTTGCTGATGCGGTCAGTTATTTCCGCTATCTCCCATTTTGGATCGACATAAGCTTTTATACGAACAAGTTCTCCAGCTTTCTCTAATGCGTCTATAAATTGTTGCTGATTTTTCCAGGCCATTCTTAATGTTTTCAGTTCAAAGGTACAACACCTGTAATGCTGAAAAGTTGATAGGATTATTTCTTATAAACACCGGTATACTCAATTCCAAGTCCAGGACTATCCGAATAATTAATTTTGCCATAGTCATATGAAATTCCAGTTGCGAGGTCTTCTTCCAAAAGCAAGGGCCCATCCATGTCAACATGGTCAATAAACGGTAATAAATGTGCAATAGCAGCAGAACCTACAGAGGACTCATTCATGCATCCTACCATCACTTTCATTCCTAATTCTTTTGCTTTATCAATCATTCTTCTTGCCGGTGTGATACCGCTGCATTTGGTCAGTTTGATATTGATGCCATGAAAATGATTGTGACATTTCTCTACATCCTTTTCCGCTACACAGGATTCATCAGCATATAATGGCAACGAAGATTGTTGATATAAAATTTTCATTCCTTGCCAATCATCTTTTGCTAGTGGTTGTTCTACTAGTTCTACTCCCAATTCGTCTAATTGGGGGATCAATTTCAGAGCAGTTTCGACATCCCAGGCTGCATTCGCATCAACCCTCAATACTGCATCAGAATTTTCCCGTAACGCCTTTACAATCGCAATATCATCTGCTGTACCTACTTTAATCTTATAGATAGGCCATGGCTTTTCTTTCATCTTGGCTACCATTTTTTCAACAGAGTCTATTCCAATAGTATAGTCACAAATTGGATTTTTCGATATGTCCCCGTTCCATAATTCATACAATTTCTTTCTTTTCATTTTTCCATAAATGTCCCATGCTGCGATATCCAATGCACACACCAAAAATGAATTTTGAGGGAACAAGTGATGAAGATAATGCCAGTAACGTTCAGGGTCTGTGAAAGCAAATTTCTCAATGAATGTCTTCTTAGCTTCCAGGTCGGCTATCATTTTCTCTACAGGAATATTATAATAGGCAATCGCCGGGGCTTCTCCATACCCTTTAATACCAAAATGTTCCAGTTCGACAATTAAAGTGGGCTGATGAGTTTTTGTTCCCTTGGAAATGGTAAATGGATGGCGGAACTTGAGGTTATGTTGCCAGTATTGCACTTTCATTCCGGCAAATATAATATGAGTATAATGACATTCGTACTTTAAAAACCTTCTTATCGTCCACTATTAATTACATAGCCGCTGAGTTCTTCATTGAATTCTTTTTGTTTGATCAGCTCTTCCAACGGAATATGCATACGATATTGCCAATAATGTTTGGGATTGGCCGGAATATTTATTCTTTCATCTGCATGATTTTCCCTGCGAAGTTTATCACTCATTCCTAAAATATCCTGAAGCTGGAAAATAGTCCACATGGCTGGTGAATACAAATGCTGCATTATGATAGCCCGATTAATCCAGGGTTCACAATGGACAGGAGCATCACCCCATTGCCCCATTATATTATTATAAAAATGTTGTGTTCGTTCCGGATTTTCTTCCCACCACCCTCTTATGGTACTCATATCATGTGTGGAAGGAGTAATCACTGACAAATAAGGTGCATCATTTGGGTGGAAAAATTCAGTTTGAGGATTTTTGGGCATACGTTGTATTTCCAGGCTTAATATTCCCAATTGCCTCATTACATCAGGCACACAATCAGGCACCATACCAAGATCTTCACCACATATAAGCATATTAGTGGCAGCTTTTAACTGAGGGAGTTTACTTAATGCTTCTTTTTTCCAGAAATCATCCTGGCGGCGGTAGAAATAGTTAACATAAAGTGCTTTCAGTTTTTCCTGTATATGTGGTATCAGGTTGGCAAAAGATGTTGTTTTCTCCATCGCAATCCTGAAATGAAATTGCTGTGATTGTGAATCTTCTTCTTCAAATAAAATAACATTCGAGATCAAATCAAATAAACCCAGTTTAAGTCTTTCATTTTCTTCAGTTAATTCCTGTTCGGCAAAATAACGTTCTACTTGTCCTTGCGTTTCAAATGCTGGTTGAAGATCATATCCACCGAAATCATTTTCAATCAGGAATTTTTCTTTTACCGCTACCGCACTTGAATTAAATATTTCCGCTAATACTTCGTCTGTAATAAAAGGTTTACAATACCGCTGATAATCAAACCAAATACCTTTTTCTCCAAATTCATTGATGTGAACAGGTAAAGCCGGAACAAATCGACCCATTATGCCTTGTACTGCATGGAGCGGAATACTCCATATCCTGAAAAAACCAAGTATATGATCAATACGGAATGCTTCAAAGTAATGACTCATTTGCTCAAACCGCTGCTGCCACCAAGAAAAGCCGCCTTCCTGCATTTTTTTCCAGTTGTATGTGGGGAAACCCCAGTTTTGCCCAACTGCTGCAAAATCATCTGGAGGTGCACCTGCCTGCCATTCCATATTATATAACTCTGGGGCTACCCAGGCATCACAACTTTTCCGTGAAATGCCAATTGGGATATCTCCTTTCAAAACGATCTCTTTTTTATGTGCATAATCAACTGCTTCTTTTAATTGCAGATGCAAATGATATTGTACAAAATAATAAAAACCAATATCAGTAAAGGTTGATGATTTTGGAGAACATAACTTTGCTATTTCTTCATAGTTATAGACAGCATTTGTTTTCCATTCTGTAAAATCAGATGTGTTATACTTACCTCTTAAATGGCAAAAAGCAGCATAAGACTCCAGCCAATGTTTGTTTGTTTCAAAGAAGTTTTTGAATTCTTCAGATATCAGACATTCTTTTCCCATTACTTCATACAATTCCCGAAGTACTGATATTTTGTATTTCATCACTTCTTCATAATCGACGGCTTCCAGTGCATTCAGTTGTTTTTGCTTTCTTTTTAAAGATGACAAATGGCTGGCAAATTCTTTGCCGGCTACTTTAAAGAGATTGATATACATTGGATGTAAAGCAAATGCGGAAACGGCTGAATATGGATATGAATCAGTCCAGTTGAAATTGGTCATAGTATCATTGACCGGCAATAATTGAATTAACTTTAAACAAGCCAATTTTGACCAATCAACCAATAATTTAATATCAGCAAACTCCCCAACGCCAAAACTATTATTACTACGAAGACTAAAAACAGGTATTGCTACTCCAGCACCTTTCCAGGTTGTATTCGGCAGGTGAACAAAACCATCATGGACAACAGCTACTTTATTCTTGGAGCTATCGCTGTATAAAAAACGGTTATTACCATCTTCATATCTTCCGAAGGATTTTTCTTTTAAATTATACACTCCATATTTATAAGCTAATGGAAAATGCGTATCCGATAAATCAAGTTTAACATTCCACCAGTTTCCTGATTTAGATAATAAGACAGGTGCTTCAGTATCCCAATCACCCAGACGTTCACCATTTCCGATTAAACAAACCACTTCGTCTTTTTCAAGTAGCGGGGCTTTTACTTTAAAAATATGAGTAAAACTTTTGTCGTCTTGCTTTTTGTATTTTTTAACTGACGTACGAAGTAATACATTTCTAAAAGGAGAAGTAAAAAAGGTATTCTCAAATTCCCCTGTATAATTCCAGGTATCTACTAACCTAATTTCTTCTGTATCTTTTTTAATCAATTCAATGATCCTGTCAGAATCCCCTTCCTGAACGAAGCTTCCATCCTCGTTCTTCAGTAAATATTTGTAAACAACCGGCTTTTGAAGCCCTTTCTTTTTAATGGTAACAGTACCATTCCAAAATTCCTGGTTTAGGTAAGAAAGCGGTAAGGCTTTGGCAGGGTCATTATTTCCTAATTCTTCCGTGTTACCGGAAACCCACAGGCTCTGGCCGTATTTAGTATGATAACGTAAGTAAAAAAGAATTTTCATTGCAATCAGTGGTTCTGAAATGAATACAGATTTGTGTTTTAAAAACACAATGGTTACGAAAATAGAAAAATACTGCAATGATTGTACTTTTATCTTATATATTTTCAAACAAATCAGGCTTATTCCATGAATGCAGTTTATAAAGGCTGGAGAAATTTTTTCTTTATTTGTTTTGGCTTATTTATAGGGTCAGCTTTTTGTATGAAGTGGATGGAGAATGATCTCCGGCTTAATGGGGAGTTATTTTCTGTGATAGGTCTTGAAATCACTTATTCGAAAGAAAGAATTATATCCATCTTTTCAGGGTTGGATAACCATGTAAAGACAATCCTTAGTTATCATTTATATTTTGATTTCATTTTTATGGCAGGTGTTTATCCCGGTATTGCAGCGTTGTGTATGATGGCCCGGGAAAAAAGAAAAAGTACTGGTCTGAAAAAAGTATTGATGATAGCAGCAATATTTCAGCTGATTGCTTACGGATGTGATATAACAGAGAACCTGTATCTTCTCAAATGGTTAAATGACCCTTTAATTGGAGATGAATTCTTGTTTTATCATATTGTGGTATTCGCTAAATGGGGTTTAGCATTAGCTGCAGCTTTTATAGCAATCCCGTTGGTTTTAAAAAAGTCCGATGTTTGATCAAATCACATTTTTTGATTTAAAATTCCAACCTTACTTTTGTAAAAATTTTCAATATGCAACAAACAAAAAGTTACAGGGGTCTTTGGTGGCTTGTTTTCTTTGCTTCTACTGCCGCATTAATATTCGCCATTTATTCACATTGGGAATGGTTGACACTGATTTTGCCATTTCAGACAACAGCTTTCGTTAAAGCAATGGACATAATGTAACTTTATTCTTTGTTGATAAAATAGTAAGTAGCTCCTTTAAAAAGGGGCTATTTTTATATAAGTTCATTTATAACTATAATTAAAACTTAAACTTTATGAAAAAACTAATCTGCTTTCTATTACCTGCAATCATTCTCGTTGCTGGCTCTCTAACAGCTAATGCTACTATTATTATACCGGGCACTTCCCCCGATTCTTCTTCAGTAAATGTGGCAGTAACTGAATTTAAAAATCTATCAAAGAAAGAAAAGAAAGAGAGAATCAAACTGGTTAAAAAAGAGATCAAAGCTTATAAGGCTGCTAAAAAAGCAAACCAGGAACCAAGCACAAATACTTTGTTACTGGTTATATTGGCCATTCTCCTCCCCCCTCTGGCAGTTTATCTACACCAGGGTGAAATAAATAATAAGTTCTGGATTAGCTTATTACTTACTCTTCTCTTTTGGCTACCGGGAATTATTTATGCCCTGATAGTGATATTGGGTAATGGCTAAGCAAGTTATTGATATAAAAAAACGTCCTGTTTTCGCAGGACGTTTTTAAAGATAGTAGCTTCAATTATTTTACTGAATCAACCAGGCTCTTGAAAGTTTCAGGGTTATTCATTGCAAGATCTGCAAGAACCTTACGGTCAAGATCAATACCTTTTGTCTGTAATTTGTTGATGAACTGCGAATAGGTCATACCTTCAGCACGGACAGCCGCATTGATACGGGCAATCCATAGTGAACGGTATTCTCTTTTCTTCAGCTTACGTCCTACAAACATGTAGGTCATACCTTTTTCAACTACGTTTTTGGCAACCGTCAATACATTTTTACGCTTACCATAGTAGCCTTTGGCTTGTTTTAATATTTTTTTGCGGCGGGCTTTAGAGGCCACTGCATTTTTTGAACGAGGCATATCTTAATAATTTAAAATTTTTAATTGTAGATTTCCAATTTGCAAAACTGAGTAACA
>CAYVSH010000089.1:0-12620 GCA_964453625.1 uncultured Chitinophaga sp. | reverse complement strand
CAGTTCCACTTGTTGATAAACCATACACACCAATACCACTTGGAGTAGTACCATATACACCCCAGCCACTTCCCGCCTGGCTACCGTATACACCTATACCTAATCCACCTGTACCGTTATTGATACCCCGTACACCAGATGAAAAACTTCCTGGTGCTGCACTTGTTACTGTTCCGATGATTGCATTGGCATTCCCGGCAGTTGAATTGGTAAGGCCTTCAAGGGCTGTACTGCCAGTGCCGGTTCCACTGTTGGTGATTTTAAATAAGGTTCCGGCATCAGCCTGTGTTTTATTAAAAGGCAATACAAGGTCACCGGATAAAGTTGAGTACAATGAATAAGGAACGGATGCAAGTTGCGCTGTTCCGATATTAATAAAAGAAGAGCCACCATTCGGGTCTATTTCTACCTGGATATATTTATCGCCAACTGCCCAGTTTACACCAGCAACTGTGCCTACAACTCCGCTGGCTCCGGGGCTTCCTAATTGTACATTAAACAAGCCAAAAGGATTTGTTGTAACACCTCTTACTTCCTGGTATACTACAGCCCCTCCTGCAGTCAGGTTCCTGATAGTAAGCCGTAGCGAAATGTTTTTATTGGCCAATACATTGCCTACACTATTACGGGCAACCCCCTGGTAATTTAATATACCAGGAGCCTGGCTGAAACCAATAGTGGCTGTCAGCAGGGTTATGGTTAATAAGAATAAGATCTTTTTCATGTGGTTATTTTTTTAAGTTTTGATTTTGGTTATTTCTGATCCAGTTTGATCACTTTGAGTCCGCTGTGCCGGATAATCTCCAGGTTATCCACCCTACGGGTATCTGGTTTCAGATCCGCCACTACGAAATACACCCCGTTAGGATAACGGGTGAGGTCAAACATCTCGATACGACAGCATCCATCGTAATGGTAGCTTCGTGTCTCCAGTATCTGACCTACTGAATTGATCAGTTGCAGGCTCATAAAGCCGGGGGTCTTTACAAAAAAGTCCACCTCAAATGGGCCTGCCGTAGGATTAGGAAATAGTTTGTAATCACCCTTTTCAAACAGGACCGTGTAAGGCGAAATTCCGATTACGTCTGTGCAGGGCTGTAATACACCCTGTGTGACGAGAACCGAACTGTCCGGTGGTGCAAAGGCCTGAATAAGCACCAACTCCCCAAAGCTCCATTCATAACGGTAGTACGACAACGCATTGTCATACGTTCCGCCGGCCGTATTAAATATAGCCGGTACTACACCATTATATGGTGAAACAGATGGAACCTGGGCCTTACAGAAGGAGATAGCCAGCAATACTGCCAGGCATGAGAGAGTAAGTCTTCTTCTCATAAGCTTAGGTTTTTTGGTTATAAAATAGAGGGACCGATAAATAACGGCGATTAAAAGGATAATGGTTGGTAGTACTAATCTGGAGAATATTAACCGGTAAGCTTTCTGAGGGAATGGAATTCTAAATTAGAAAAGACAATTAGATATTCCAAATTAAATTTATATAAAGATCTTTAGTTAGTTAAAATGTAACCTTATTCAATTCGCTTAAGCATGATGTTACTGATAACAAAAAAGTGTGGTTTTGAAACCTAACAAGCTGTAACATTGCATTTTAACAAAAGATGATAATCGAAATTTGCAAATAATGTCAGAACATCAATTAATTCCCAACACCGTGTGGCCTAACCGGGAAATGACATCTTATAATCAACAGACACATTACCTTTTGTAATATCATTCAATTTACCCCGCATCAGTTTTCTCTTAAATGCGGAGATATGATCGATAAACAATTTTCCTTCTATATGATCGTATTCATGTAGTATAACCCTTGCAGTGAGACCTACGAACGTTTTAGTTTTCGTTTCAAATTGCTCATTAGCATAAGTAATTGTAACTCTTTCCTGGCGATAAATATCTTCCCTGATCTTTGGGATACTCAGGCACCCTTCATTGTATACCCATTCATCGCCTTCCAGTTTTTCTACCTGTGCATTAATGAATACCAACTTTTCACCGGGTGCATCACTATATTCAGCAATTTCCTTTTCATCCATATTGGCAAAAATCTGTGCTGTATCAATTACAAATAACCGGATGCCCTTATTTATCTGCGGAGCAGCTAATCCCACTCCATTACTGGCATACATGGTTTCCCACATATTCTCAATCAGTTTTTCCAACTGAGGATATTCATTGGTAATAGGTACTGCTACTTTTCGGAGAACCGGGTTTCCATACGCTACAATTGGAAGAATCATTCCACTTCAGATTTTAGATTGACGATTTAAGATTTGCAAATTTAACTTCAAAGGAGTTCTTATCCAATTTAGCGATGTACTAAATGGCAGTTCCACGGAGATATTCCTGTAACATGATAGCGGCTGCAATTTCATCCACCAATGCTTTATTTCGGCGGTCTTTTTTCTTCATCCCCATTTCCAGCATGGCATCTTTCGCCATTTTAGAAGTGTATCGTTCATCTACTTTTTTTATGGGCATTGCCGGGAAATTCTTTTGTAACTCTTTTATACATTTTTCCACCAATGGAGTGGCATGGGTGCTGCTATCATCCCAGTTGGTGGGCCAGCCTATCAGAATTAATTCAACTTGTTCTTTTGTAAAATAATCTTTCAGAAAAGGCAACAGTTCTTTTGAATGTAGTGTTGTAAGCCCTCTTGCAATGATCTGCAACGGATCGGTAACGGCTATACCAGTTCTCTTTAAACCATAATCTATACAAAGAATCCGGGGCATTAGTAGTGAATAGTGGATGGTGAATAGAGAATTATAATTCTATAAAGTATCATTAGATCATATATTAATAAATAGATCTGCAATTACAAAGATGGCAAAAACAACTGAGGCAATCCCATTCGCTGTCATAAAAGCAAGATTCACTCTACGAAGATCATTGGGTTTTACAATAGAATGCTGATAAATAAGCATACTCATAAAAATCGCAACGCCTATCCAGTACAGCCAGCCAAAATTTCCATATCGGCCTGCAACAAAAACTGCAGCAGCACTGATTGCATGAAATAATTCAGAGACCCTTAATGCTTTTGCCTTGCCCAGCCATGCGGGAATAGAATAAAGTTGCTGCGATTTATCAAACTCCTCATCCTGCAATGCATAAATAATATCAAACCCACTGACCCAAAAAATAACAGCGATGGAAAACAAGATGGGCAATAAAGCAAACTGCCCCGTAACAGCCAAATAAGCTCCGATAGGTGCCAATGACAAACCTAATCCCAATATTAAATGACAAAGCGGTGTAAAGCGTTTGGTATAACTATAACCCAGCACTACTGCTAATGCAACCGGCGATAAATAAAAACAAAGTTTGTTGATAAAGAAAGTAGTAACAATAAACAAGACACAAGAAAGGATCGTAAATAGTAATGCATTCCTTGCAGTAATAATTCCCTTTGGAATTTCCCGTATCGCTGTTCTCGGATTCTTTGCATCAATATTCCTGTCGAGGTAACGGTTGAAAGCCATGGCGGCACTGCGGGCAAAGATCATGCAGAGGATAATGAGTAATAAATATTTCCCAACGGCAATTAAATCTGCTTCATTTGAAACAAGTTTGCCTACAAGGGAATTCTTAATAAAAGGTAAGTTGCCCGATTCAAAATCCCAGTTTAAACTAATTGACTTATTTAAATTCCATTGACCGTCGTTGTATCTACTCCTAATAAAAGTAAAGAGACCTAGGAAAAAACCAATCAACGCAAAAGGCATTGCGAAAATGGTATGCGAAAATTTAATAAGACTCAAATAGTTTTTTACTGTATTCATTTCCTCATAATCCATTTTAATCATTCAAAATCCTGGTTCTGACAAGTTCCCACAACACCACTCCCACCGCTGTAGCAATATTCAATGAATGCTTCATGCCCAGTTGCGGTATTTCCAGGCAACCATCACACAATGCAATGGTACTTTGCTCTACTCCTGTTACTTCATTGCCAAACACCACAGCTATTTTTTCATCAGGTTCAAAACCGATGGCATTCAATTTATAACTTCCCTCGGCCTGTTCGGCAGCATACACATTATATCCATCTTCTCTTAAAAGGCTAATCGCTTCTGCAGCACTGGCAAAATGCTTCCAGGTCACCGTTTCTTCGGCACCCAGCGCCGTTTTTTTTATTTCTTTATGCGGAGGTTTGGCAGAATAACCGGTGATATAAATGGCTTCTATCAAAAAAGCATCGGAAGTGCGGAACACACTGCCCACATTATAGGCACTGCGGATGTTTTCCAGCACCAGTATGATCGGTATTTTTTTCGACTCCCTGAATTCTTCTACAGACTTCCTGCCCAGTTCATCCATGCTTAATTTTCGCATCGGGCAAAGGTAGGGATTGGTTAAATAGTTAATTAGTGAATTGGTTGATAAGGGAGTGCATCCCAAATCAACCAATTAACCGATTTAGCAATAAACTAATTAACTACTTCAAATTCACAATCTTCTTATCCTTCGGATACCTGACGGTATAACTGAATCGTACTTTTTTACTCTCTCCCGGTTTCAAATCGATTTTCCAGGTAAGCACACCGGTTTCTGCATTCACCATTGCACCGCCTTCATCATCCAGTTTTATTTCCACTTCTTTGATGGTACTCAGCGGAAACTGATCTTTCAAAAGCAGGTTCACATCCGTAAGCTTATTGTTCTTTACAATGATCTCGTAAGTAAATACCTGCTTGCTTTCTTTACCGGAAGTTTTGATACTGCTTAATTCTTTTACCAATGATCGTTTAACGGCTATCCGCTTATCCCTTCCCAATGAAAGGTTCAGTGTATCAGCCGTTGTATTCGGGTCAATGACTGATTTACCAACATAGGTATCATCCATAATAATATTTGCATCGCCGGGCAGCAGGTCCAGATTCTGCCAGTCGGCTACTTCAGCCAGCAAGTAAGCTTCTTTGTCAATCCTTGGTACTGCATAATTTTTCAGGGTGCAGGCAATTTCCTGGTCTTTGATAGTTACGCTGTGCAACTGGCCATCACTTTCAATATCATAGGGCAGGTCAATTTCAAAATTAGTATTCAGTTGTCCTTCATTCAGCGTTGTGTATTGTTGCAATGTGCTTGGGTCAATTGTCTTGTCTTTTACAGCTTTCAATTGAAAATATCCATCCGATGTTGTTGTTACTGCTTCTGCTAATTTCTCATCATCTTCATACGACTGGATCATATTCCTTGTTGCATTTCCCTGTGCTGCTCTTTTTTGTAAGTCAGTATATAAACCCGGCACATATAATTGAAGATACCAGGGTGTAAGCACAGGTACTGTTACGCCAAAATTTGGGGTACCGGTGCTCAATGTCAGTTTAGTTTGCTTCCAGTCAATTCCGGTTGTTTGTGTCAATGATGCTTTGTACACCATTTTCACTTTGTTGGTTTTTGAATTCACCCGGATATCATAAATGGCTGTCCAACCAGCATATGCAGTATAATAAGAAAGTTCAACTGGTATTTCTCCTGTCCGTTTACACATCACCTGCAGAAATACCTGTCCGTATGGCTTGTCTTTAGCCGGTGCTTTAATGGAAAGTTCATTTATCATTTTCCTGTAAACGGCAATTCTTTCATTTAGAAAAGCGATATTTTGGTTATGATTATAAATGCTGGTCTTTGATTTTTCAATTTTTGCATTATAATAATCCAGCAGTTTCAGTAATTCAGCACTGGTAATTTCTTTATTCCCATTTGATTTGATAGTTGTCTCGATCAGCAAACCTGTTTTAGTAAGGATTTCCTGGTCTATAGCAATAAGATTGTTGATGCGTCCGATCTCTTTTTGGACCAGCACAATACTGTCTTCAAGTTTTTCTATTTCTTTTGGTTTTGCAACTACAGGTGCAACAGGATAAAAAACTTTGAACTTATGCGTCATCAGCGCCACATCTTCCGGCACACTGATCTGCAAACTATTGATATCAATATTGGTACTTAACTGACTAATGACGATCGTCTTGGTATTGGCATCCACTTTTACTTTCGAATGGTGCGTAAGTTCAGCACCATATCCAAAGTACACAGTGGCATTAGGAATCGTAGCATCGGCTCTAACAGTATCAGCCTTATCTCTTGAGGCTGTTTGTGCATTACTGTTCACTTGAACATATAGGAATATCATCCCGGCAATCAGGCATTTCTTTATCATGGCAATTTTTTATTTTTTACCAGATGCAGAAAGCGGAAGGGTTACATAAACACTTCCTTATTTTTGTCCCAATGACAAAAACAAAATCATCCGATACTCCCATGATGCAGCAGCACCGGGCCATCAAACAAAAATACCCGGATGCCATCCTGCTTTTTCGTGTCGGCGATTTTTATGAAACCTTCGGGCAGGATGCTGTACTGGCTTCGGGCATTCTGGGCATCACCCTAACCAAAAGAAATAATGGTGCCGCAGCTTCATCCGAGCTGGCTGGCTTTCCGCATCATGCACTGGATACGTATTTGCATAAACTGGTAAAAGCCGGGCACCGTGTAGCTATTTGTGACCAACTGGAAGATCCCAAACAAGCCAAAGGCATTGTGAAAAGAGGGGTGACCGATATGGTGACACCTGGCACCACAGTAAATGATAAACTTCTAGAACATCATAGCAATAACTTTTTAGCTGCCATTCATTTTGCCGAAGATGATAAATATGGTCTGGCATTTCTCGATATCTCCACCGGTGAATTCTTTATTGCCGAAGGCGATCGAGAATATGCTGATAAACTGCTGCAAAGTTTTAAACCGGCAGAAGTAGTTTTTCAGCGACATCAGCAAAAGAAATTCAAAGAATATTTCAACAGTAAGATATACACTTATACTTTGGATGAATGGGTTTTTGATACTGCCTATGCGGAAGAAACCTTACTAAAACATTTTCAGACACATTCACTAAAAGGATTTGGTGTAGATGAACTGAAGAACGGATTAACCGCAGCCGGTGCAATCATTCATTACCTGAAAGACACAGAGCATCCAAACCTGCAGCATATTACTTCCATTCAGCGGATAGACCGGGATGATTTTTTATGGATGGATCGTTTTACAATAAGAAACCTTGAACTGGTCTATGGAAATTCTGATGGCAATCATACTTTATTAAGTGTGCTGGATAACACCGTATCACCAATGGGTGCAAGATTATTGAAAAGATGGATCGTTTTTCCATTAAAAGACATTCAAAAGATCAATGAACGATTGGATACGGTAGAATTTCTTATAAAAGAAACTGATCTAAGAAATAAAATTGCACAACACCTGAAACAATGCGGCGATATTGAAAGGCTGGTTTCAAAAATTCCATTGAAGAAAATAAATCCGAGAGAAGTTTTGCAACTGGCAAGAGGGTTAAAACAGGTCGCCGCCATTAAAGAACTATGTCTTACTTCTCCCAATGAGTACCTGAAAAGATTAGGCGATGCATTAAATCCCTGCCCTTACATCGCTGATAAAATATTCAAAGAAATCGTTGAGAACCCGCCTGCCATTGCAGCCAAAGGCGGCATGATGAACAGTGGCGTCAGTAAAGAACTGGATGATCTTAGAAGAATATCATTCAGTGGAAAAGAATACCTGGCAGAGCTGCAACTAAAAGAAGCCGAACGTACAGGAATCAGTTCATTGAAAGTTGGCTTCAACAATGTATTCGGTTATTATCTCGAAGTAACCAATTCACACAAAAGCAAAGTACCAGCCGAATGGACCAGGAAGCAAACACTGGCTAATGCAGAACGTTATATCACATCTGAACTGAAAGAGTATGAAGAAAAGATAACAGGCGCCGAAGAAAAGATTCTGAAAATTGAACTGGAACTTTTTGAAGCATTACTGAATGAATTGTTTGATTATTTGGCACCAGTACAAACCAATGGCAACTTATTAGCCATACAGGATTGCCTTTGTTGTTTTGCAACCAATGCAATTCAATATCAATATAAAAAACCACAACTGCATACCGGTGATGAGCTTATCATTAAAGATGGCCGCCACCCGGTGATAGAAAGAAATCTGCCAATCGGGGAATCTTATATCAGCAATGATCTGGAATTAAATAAATCAGAACAACAGCTCATTATTCTTACCGGGCCAAATATGAGTGGTAAATCTGCCCTGTTGCGCCAAACAGCATTGATCACTTTAATGGCTCATACCGGTTCGTTTGTTCCGGCGGCAGAAGCAAAAATTTCACTGACTGATAAAATATTTACCCGGGTTGGAGCGTCTGATAATTTAAGCGGTGGCGAATCTACATTTATGGTAGAAATGAATGAAACGGCGTCTATCATTAATAATATTACCGACAAAAGCTTGATATTATTGGATGAGATCGGCAGGGGAACATCCACTTACGATGGTATTTCTATTGCATGGAGTATTGCAGAGCATTTGCATGAATCACCACATAAACCAAAGACGTTATTTGCCACCCACTACCATGAGCTGAACGAACTGGAAGAAAAATTTTCCGGGGCAAAGAATTTTCATATAACGAATAAAGAGGTAGGCAATAAAATCATCTTCCTTCGCAAACTGGCAAGAGGTGGCAGTACCCACAGCTTCGGTATCCATGTGGCAAAAATGGCTGGTATGCCGCCATCACTGATTGAAAGGGCCAATGAAATGTTGCACCATCTCGAAAGCATTCACCAGCAAGAAGGCAGTAATTCTGTAACTGAAAAGATCAAAGGAATGCCATCGCCAAAAGAAGGGCGGATGCAGCTTTCCATCTTTGACGCACATACAGAAACTTTCGAAGAGATTAGAAAACTGTTGGATGGAATTGATATCAACCGCCTCACACCTGTTGAAGCTTTACTCAAACTACAGGAGATCAAAAGCCGGCTGAAATAAACAGTTTACCCACAGGCATTTGCCCTTTTTTTGAAAAGTATGGCCATATAAGAAAACTCCTTATTTTTACTGCAAATTCGCAAACATGAAACTGATCAAACTAACTGCTTTACCCCTTTTCTTTTTTGTTTCACTTTTGGTACTGGCTGCTTCCTGTGAACCGGATGCAGAACTTAAGAAAACAACTGATTTTCAAAAATCGGATATACCGTTGACAGGTGCCCAGGAAACACCACCTGTAGCTTCTACAGCATTAGGTAGTATGGATGTTTACTATAGCAAAGCAACTAAGTTGTTGACCTATACTGTTAGATGGTCGGGTCTTACCGGCCCGGTTGCAGCTATGCACATACATGGCCAGGCTACAATCGGTTTTCCAGCTCCCGTGGTCCAGAATATTATTACTTCTTCAAATGGAATAACTACACCCAACCCAACAAGATTTCCAGCTACGGGTTCTTTTTCCGCAAACCTGCTTGTAGATGGAGTAACAGTAAAAGAAAATGATTTACTGAATGGATTTTATTATGTAAATATTCATACTGCTGCCTTTCCGGGTGGAGAAATAAGAGGACAAATAGTATTTCAATAAAATATCCCAACTGCTTATTAACTGAACAGTGTCGTTAATAACGACACTGTTTTTATTTTGCATCAAACCAGATGGGTCTTTCATCGTTCCAGTCACCATTATAATTGATTAGTAATTCTTCACCGGCTTTTATTGACCTTACTGTCTTGATACTGATCTGCCTGTTCTCATAATCCATCTCGTATTCACAGTTGCTCTTATAAGCATGGTTGTAAACCGGTACATAGCCCAATGCCATGCAACATTGCTGCCTGTCATCCCCCCACTCAAAAATATAGTCGTGCAATTGGGTTTTATCCAGCAACTTCCTTTCTTCATTCGTCATTACAATAACTGGCGATACTTCCACTACCGTTCCCGGTGCAATATCTTCTGATGTAAAAACGCCCCGGCCCATATCTGCCGCCGGTGCAATAAATAAGAATGGTAAGATCATTGTATTTGCCTGTTCAGAATGCGAAGTAAAGTGTTTTATCTATTACAGGTAACGATTAATAATATTTCCGAAATGCTATCCCGATACAGACTTCGTATTTTTGATTTATGACAACAGAACTGGAACAAAGCACCCTGCAGGAACAATTTGAAGCGGTTATTCAAACCGAAGACAAATTGCAGATCAAGAATTTTCTAGATCATCAGAATATAAGTGATGTGGCAGACCTTGTTTATGAATTCCCTGAATACGACAGCCAGATCGTTGCCAATATGTCCGTACACAGGGCCGCCAGTGTTTTCAAGATACTTGACCTGGCTGAGCAAAAAAAGATCATTAAAGAATTACCTGCTAATACCACTGCCAACCTGCTGAATGAACTCCCGGCAGATGACCGTACTGACTTCCTGGAAGAACTGCCCAGTAATGTGGTAAGGGAACTAATCAAATTATTGGACCCCGAAGAAAGAAAGATCACTCTCTCACTTTTAGGTTATCCCGAAAATAGTATTGGCCGTTTGATGACACCTGACTATGTGTATGTTTATCCCTGGAATACCATTGAAGAAGTATTTGCCACCATCCGCAAATATGGTAAGGACAGCGAGACCATCAACGTTATTTATATCATCAATGAAAAAGGAGAACTGCTGGATGATATCCGAATCAGTGATTTTATCCTGAATGCACCTGACAAAAAAGTGTCTGAAATGATGGATGACCGTTTCATTTCACTCCATGCAGATGATGACCAGGAAACGGCTGCCGAAGTTTTTAAAATGAATAACAGGGTAGCTTTACCGGTTGTCAGCTATTCCAATAAATTACTCGGCATTGTTACTATTGATGACATCCTTTGGGTGGCTACTGAAGAGTTTAGTGAGGATATGCAAAAAATGGGAGGTACATCAGCATTGGAAGAACCATATCTTGATGTTCCATTATTAAAGCTTTACAAAAAAAGGATCATCTGGTTGATCATTCTATTTATTGGTGAAACACTCACCATTGCTGCTATGTCCAGTTTCCAGGAAACATTGGAACAGGTTCTGGTGCTTTCCACTTTTATTCCGCTTATCATTTCAAGTGGCGGCAACAGTGGATCACAAGCTGCAACATTAATAATACAAGCCATGGCACTCGGGGAAATAACGGTGGCTGACTGGTGGAGAATTGCCCGAAGGGAAGTTTTTTCAGGTCTGTTAATGGGTATCACACTAGGCATATTTGGTTTCTTTATCATTTATGGCGGCTATTATATGTTCGGCTTGTTTGGCGAACACTTCATCCGGATAGGTTTTGCCATTGGTACAGCCGTTATAGGGGTAGTGCTTTGGGGAACCATTATGGGTTCTATGCTTCCATTGTTCCTAAAAAGATTGGGTGCCGATCCAGCAACATCCTCTACCCCGTTCATTGCAACACTGGTAGATGTAACAGGCTTGCTGATCTATTTTGGTACCGCATTCATTATGCTGAAAGGTGTTTTACTATAACAGTTTCATGTAAACCTTCTAAATACTGCTGCTCTTTTGCATATTTTGAAATCAATACCTTTGCGGCATTGATCTTTAACCTATTATTTAAGACCAAACAATAATATCATCTATGTGTGGAATCGTTGGATATACCGGACCAAGAGAAGCTTATCCCATCATCATCAAAGGACTAAAAAGACTTGAGTACCGTGGTTACGACAGCACCGGAGTTGCCTTGCAAAACAGCAGTGGCCTGAAAGTATATAAGAAGAAGGGAAAAGTGGCTGAGCTGGAAGAAAACATTGTTGGTAAAGATCTTCATGCCAATGTTGGCATCGGGCATACCCGCTGGGCCACACATGGCGAACCCAGTGATCGCAATGCTCATCCGCATCAGTCAGCCAGTGGCAAACTGGCCATGATACATAATGGCATTATTGAAAATTATGCACAGTTAAAAAAAGAACTGACATCAAAAGGTTATGAATTCAAAAGTGATACAGATACGGAAGTGCTGCTGAATTTCATTGAAGAGATAAGAAAGAACAATGAATGCTCACTGGAAGAAGCAGTACGGGTGGCATTGAAAAGAGTGACTGGTGCTTATGTCATCTTATTATTAGATGAAGATAATCCTGAGACCATCATTGCAGCAAGAAAAGGAAGTCCACTGGTTATTGGTGTAGGCAAAGGAGAACATTTCCTCGGTTCCGATGCATCACCTATGCTGGAGTACACCAAAGAAGTGGTGTATGTTAACGATTATGAACTGGCCATCATCAAACCCGATGAACTGATCTTAAAAAATCTCGGCAATGAAAAGATAACTCCCTATGTTCAAAAGCTCGACATGGAACTGGCAGCCATCGAAAAAGGCGGTTACGAACACTTCATGTTGAAAGAGATATTTGAACAACCCCAAACCATTTATGATTGCCTTCGGGGAAGACTGGATGCCACAGCAGGCACCATCACCATGAGTGGTATACAGCAATATGCAGAACAGATCGTAAGTGCCAACCGCATCATCATGGTAGCCTGCGGTACCAGCTGGCATGCCGGACTGGTGGCAGAATATATTTTTGAAGAGCTCTGCCGCATCAATGTGGAAGTGGAATATGCTTCCGAATTCCGCTATCGCAATCCCGTGATTAATAAAGGTGATGTTATCATTGCCATTTACCAAAGCGGCGAAACAGCAGACACATTGGTGGCAATTGAAAATGCTAAAGA
>CAYVSH010000088.1:0-12726 GCA_964453625.1 uncultured Chitinophaga sp. | reverse complement strand
CTGCATCAGCGAAGCAACCTGTACAGATGCGTTATCAAATTGCTGTAATAATTTTTCAAGCGGCTCTCTTTTCACAAACGGCTCATCACCTTGTACGTTTACGATCACATCCACATCCATATCTTTTGCTGCTTCAGCAATGCGGTCGCTGCCGCTTTCATGTTCCTGTTTGCTCATTACCGCATTTCCACCGGCATTGGTTATTTCTGTATAAATGATCTCACTGTCTGTAACAACGATCACTTCATCAAACAAACCAGTTGCCACTGTATTATCATAGGTATGGCGAATAACAGGTTTATCGCCCAGTATCTGCATCAGCTTGGCAGGAAATCTTGTAGCGGCATATCTTGCCGGTATCATGGCAACTTTCTTCATATTATGTAAAACTACACCCCTCCGCCGAAAGAAATCACCAATTGATTATCCAGCATGAACATTTCGAAGATATAACTGGCGTCAGGAGAAAATTCTAAACTAATTCTCTTTATCCATGTGAATTTATACTCACCTTCACCAAACACTTCTTTGTCCACTTTTAGAATGTATTCTGTTTCGCCTTTTTTATAGGTTTTACTTTCTGAAGGGAACTCTTCTTTTTCGCCAAACACCTCCTTGAACTCGGGTATAAGACGTACCAACAGGAAGCCTTGCTCAATAGTAAAGCCGGGAAGAAAATACGTATCAGAGCCAGACTCGTAACCTAAGTGTTTGTGCCACTCCGCACCGTTCTTATATAATTGTTTTTCTACCTGCCAGCCCATTTCTTCTATATTGTTCATGCTGCCGCTTTTTACAACAAGCTTTGCACCAAAGGGTACCGTATTTTGCAACAGGTATTGTTTCATTTCCTTTACTGCAGCAAGTTTTGGTGGCGGCCAGGGAAATAAATAAGAGTCGAGAATATAACCGGTCTTGTTATTGTATTTTACTTTTTGCCAGTACCCGGTGATGCCTTCGGCCACTATACTTTTCATTTCACCATCGCTTTCAAGCAGCGTAACTTTTGTACCGTATGGAATTTTATCAAGCACTTTTGATGCTGCTTCTTGTTTTTCACGGATGCTTAATCCGCTTTTAGCAGCTACATACATAGTTCCATATTGCTGAGCAATAACGGTGATGGAAAAAATAAGCAGTGGCAGTAATACTAATTTTTTCATGTGATAAGTTTTAGTGATAAAAAGTCAGAGGTCTAATTTTTGAAATGGCTTTTTCATCAGGGAGATAAAATCTTCATCTTTTTCATTGGGGTAGTGCTTGTCAATACCGTAGCGGATGTCTTTTGGTTCCAGCTTCATGAATGTACCAAAGAGCCGGTCCCAGATAGAAAAGACACCGCCATAGTTGCTATCAGTATAAGGCTGCTTCCAGTGATGATGCACTTTGTGCATATTCGGCGAAACGAGAAAATAGCTCAATGCTGTATCCAGCGATTTCGGCAAGCTGATATTGGCATGTGTAAATGCAGTAGCCAGTACCAACATTGTCTGGTAGATCATTACACCATACATCGGTGCGCCGGAAATAAAAATGAGTAGCATAAAGAAAATACCCCTTAACAGGCTGTCACCGGGATGATGACGGAGACCGGTAGTAACATCCACCTTATTATCGGTATGATGGATCAAATGAAAACGCCACAGCGGCCTTACCTTGTGCATAACCCAATGCACCAGCCAGCTGCTGAAGTCGAGAGCCATTACAGCAATAATGATGGTCAGCAATGTTCCTGTATTGAACCAATAGACAAACCCGAAGGACTGGCTTGCACACCAGTCGGCCAGCAATACAATTAGGATGGCCAGTAAAGTATGAATGAGAAGATGAATAACAGTGAAGCCAAAATTGACAGCGGCATGGCTAAGTTTGTTTTTCTTATAGGAAAGCCTCATTAACGGAATTGCTCCTTCGATGATCCAGAACAGCAATAAACCGGCAACAAGAATGATCATTCTTTCAACAGGCCTTTGCTCCAGTGTTTGAAAATATTCAACGATACGATGCAACATGTAAAATTATTTTGTCAAAAGTTACGAATAATAAAAGGAAAGTATTTTAAGTGTTATCAGTTTTCGGAAACTCATGACTGCAATCAAAACAGTGGTGTACTATGTCAGTTGTAATCGCATAATTGCCAAGAAAAAATGTTGTGATAGCACTGAGCCAGTTCATAGCTTTCCGGGGTGTGCTTATTAATTCTATATTGTGCGAACCACATTTAGGACAGGCAACCGCCAGTTGTTGCTCTTTCTTCAGATTGGATAATATTTCCCATGCCCTTTCTGCCTGTGGTTTTGCCACCATTATTTTAATACCACCAACCGCATTGGTTAGTATGGGATCTATTGTTATGGTGTTTTCATCTTTAAGCCAGCAATTGATACCTTCTTCCTCCAGCACACCACGGGCAATATGTGCATCAATGTAATTGTTATAAGCATTGAGAACTACAAAATCCATAATAATAAAGATATTAATAAAAACCCCGGGAAAGTTCCGGGGTTTTTGTTGCAAACTCATCTTCCATACTCATCTCCATACTCATCAGCATATTTTTCATAGCGTTTTATCAACGCAATATTTTTCTTTTCAATGTCGGTAAGAAAACCTTTGATATCAACAGTGTTGGGAACATACCAATCCTGCAATTCAAACTGCTGGCGCAGGTGTTTTCTTTCAAAGCAATAACCATGGCGGGCAAATATTTCATTCCGCATAAATTCCAGGTCTTCTTTCATTTCATTCTCCACATCTTTTGCGGTCAATAACCGTAAAGATGCTTGCGGGTAATAACCCACATTGGGATTGTATTCAAACTTTTTTCTTGTAAGAGAATATTCTTTTGCCGGTTTTGCTTTGTTAAAAGGCTTCCAGCTTCCGGTTACTACATCAGGGTTATTATCATCAATTGTAAAACTGAATGCGCCGTCATCCTTATGATCTCCCGGTTCCACCGCATTGATTACATAGTTGTTGCCGTTTTTAATAAATGTACCAAAGAAAGGACGGTCATTTCCCCCAACGATGGTACGGCCGGCAATAGAATCGCCTTCGGCTTTGGTGATGAGCATGGTGATCTTATTATCTCCGAAAGGACCAACAAACGAACCGAGTATTTTCTCCACAAGGTTTACAACCGGGGAGTTATTGTTTTGCGGGGCAGTTACAGCCGGGCTGTCAAGCTTGCCTTCATTATTATTAGTGGATTCTTTGGAGCCGCTTTTATTATTGTTGCATCCGACAATAATAAAAGCCGAGAGCAGAAGTAATGAAAACTTTCTCATAACGAAAGGTTTAAATTTGTGAAGATGGATTTTTAGTAATGGTCTTTTAAAATTAGAACAAATTTTTACCCGTACAAATATTTTGAATTACGGCCTTCTGGCCCTGCTTGCTTTCTTTTGCTGGCTGATGGCCCGCATCACCATTACCTATATTCCTTACAATACGGACGTTGGCTTTCTTCGTATCAAGCAGGAATATATTTCCATTGATGCGTGGCGTACTGCCTTTTTTATTCATGTGTATGCAAGCATGTGGGTATTGTTTGCGGGGTTTACCCAATTTTCAAAAAAGCTATTGAAGCATAATGCAAAGTTGCACCGCACCATGGGTTATATCTATGTAAGCAATATATTACTCATCACCGGACCGGCGGGATTGCTAATGGGTTTTTATGCCAACGGAGGACTGCTTTCAAGAGTTGGTTTTGTTATGCTGGCCGTATTGTGGATCTTCTTTACAGCAATGGCATTAATAAAGGCATGGAAAAAAAAATTCAGGGAACACCGCAACTATATGATCTTAAGTTATGCCCTTACACTTTCTGCCATCACATTAAGAGCATGGAAATATGCTATTACCAATACCATGACATTACCACCAATGGATGTATACAGGGTTGTTGCATGGTTGGGCTGGGTTGGGAATTTGATTGTAGCACTATACATAATCAATAGAACTAAGATTTCCAGGATTAAAAATTGATTTATCTGGAAATTAAAAAGAGTCAATTACTCCAGCGATTCTTTGGGTAAAGCGGGAAACAAATGCTTATTATGTATCCGCTTAAATTGAAGTGAAGCTGCACCAAAATTAATTAGCAAGCCAGTTGAAACATTAGAAGCCTCAATGTAATTGATAGCCTGTGCAAGATGAGTATTATCTAATTCAGATTTTGCCTTTATCTCAAGAGAGACATTCTGTTCAATCCAGAAATCAACTCTTCGCAAACCAATTTTCTCTCCTTTATAATAGATGGAAATTTCAAACTCCTCTTCGAATTTGATTCCCGCAGACTTCAATTCAATAGCCAATGCCCGTTGGTAAATATATTCCTGAAAACCCGGACCAAGAACCCGGTGAACTTCCATAGCACACCCGATGATCTTATGAGTTAACTCTTTAAATGGAAGTTCCTGTTCTCCCATAAATCGTACTTTATCAAGAAAATCTTAGTTCTGTCTTACTGGTTAAGCATTAATGGCATCACCAGCATCAGCATTTCTTCATTCTCATCAAGATCAGAAGGCTTAATGATACCAGCTTTGGTGGGGGTTGATAATTCCATGGTTACCTCATCGCTATCAGCAGCACTCAGCATTTCTATTAAGAATCTTGCATTGAAAGCTATCATCAGGTCTTCGCCATTGTACTGGCATTTCATTCTTTCATTTCCTTCAAAACTGAAATCAACATCCTGAGCTGCTAATTGTAATTCGCTGCCGCTGATATTCAGTGCTACCTGGTTGGTACTTTTGTTACTGAACACACTTACACGGCGCAAAGCACTTTGAAAATCATTTTTATTAACGGTGAGTTTGTAAGGATTATCTGTTGGTATCACCACTTTATAATCGGGAAACCTGGCATCTATCAGGCGGCAACTCATTTGTGTGGTGCCATGCTTTACAAACAGGTGATTGCTGTTGTAGCTTACCGTAATCTCTTCATCAGAAAAAGGAATAGCTGTCTTCAGCAGGGTTAGTGGTTTACGGGGAGCAATAAATGAATCGGCTTTCGGGCATTTTACATCTGTTCTTTTATAACGAACCAAACGATGTGCATCGGTGGCCACGGTTTGCAACCCTTTTTTATCCAGCTCAAAAAATACACCTGTCATGGCAGGGCGAAGATCATCATTACTGGTAGCGAAAATCGTTTTGTTGATAGCCGTTACTAAAGCAGAAGCCGGCATGGTAAATGATGTAGTATCATCGGCAGCAGGCTCTTTTGGAAAATTATCCGGATTTTCACCCATTACTTTATACTTACCATTGTCGCTTGTAATTTCAATTCCGAAAATATTATCAATATTAAATGTAATCTGCTGGTAAGGAAAGTTCATAAATATATCCATCAAAATTTTGGCAGGGAAACATACCTTTCCGCTGTCTTTGGCTTCAATGTCTAACTGAACCCTCATCACTGTTTCCAGGTCGGTGGCCACTACGGTCAGCTTATTCTTTTCCACTTCAAAAAGAAAATCTTCCAGGATCGGCAATACCGTATTGGCATTAATAACACCGGCGATATGCTGCAATTGTTTCAGTAAAGAAGAGGAGGACGCAATAAATTTCATCTTCAATTGGTTTGAGGCGAAACTACTGATTTTTGCTTTACTCCCAACACTTTAAGGGCGGTGGTGGATAGCTTTTGGCGGTACATGCTTTTAAGGACAAAAAACTCCGGCTTATCAATAAAAAATACCGGTTTGTGGTATAGTTAAAGGCTTGCTGCTTATCTCATCTTTAGTATCTTGCTTTTTCTCAAAATTCATTTATGCTCGATAAATTATTTGGCTGGGGAAAAAAGAAAGTGGATGCACCTGTGGGACCTGAAATTCCCTTTGGCCGTTATTCGGATAATAATAAACCATTGGCCAAGGTGAACCGATGGACAGATGCTGATAATTTGTATAAAGAAAAAAACCACACCGAAAGCATTGATGCATTCTTTGATTACCTGCGGGATGATGCAGCAGCAAATGTAGTATATGAAAGGAATGGGGCCGAAGGAAGGTTCCAGTTTTACCAAGGCTCAAAAATAGTAAGGGGAAGTTTTAACCAGGAGCAGTTGCAGGCTGAAGTAACACTAGCCCGCATGCCACAGCCTTCTGTATCTGTGATGCGGCGTTTGCTGGAAATGAATTTTAATTTGTTTTATAGCCGCTTCGCACTGGACAACGACAGGCTTTGTATGAAGTTTGACAGCGACCCCGAAACAGCAAGCCCCAGCAAATTATATTATGGATTAAAAGAACTGGCTACTAAAGCTGATAAACAGGATGACCTGCTGGTGCAGGATTTCTCTACACTTGAGGTTTCAGATGCAGAACATATAGAAGTGATTGATGAAAGAGAGAAAGAAGCAAAATATGTGTACCTGCAAAAATGGATTCAACAGGCTTATGAAACGATCAATCCGCTGGATGCGGAAAAATTTTCCGGCGGCATTGCCTATATTTTGTTATCGCTTATTTACCGGATAGATTATTTAATTACACCCGAAGGAAAATTGCTGAATGACCTGGAAAAAATTGCCGCCATCTATTTTAAAAAAGATGAACGACCTGTTGCTGAAAAAAGCAGGGATATGATGGAAGAGTTTAAGAAGATACAAGCCATTCCGAAAGAAGAAATATATAAATACCTGTTCCGTTCCAAATATACTTTTTCCATTGTATCGCCACAACCTTATAAGACGATCGCTGATTGTATACATGGCGCCAACCAGAATATGATCTGGTACAGGGACAACGGTCATCCGGCCATCGCTTCACAAATCATTGAATATGGCATCATGTATTGCCAGTACTCGTATAGCTTGCCAAAGGCTATAACAGAGCTGAATCATATTTATATGATGGTGAATTACCCGGATTATTTTACAGCACTCGGTTACAGCACTATTTATTATGATGCAGGTAAAAATCGGTTTGATGAAGACGCCATCATAAGAATGATAAAAGCCATTCAGGATAAATGGAAAGACAAATACCCGTTGATGGATTTTAAAACAAACAATCTTCGTTTCGACAGCCTGGTAAACTTTAATTATTCGTTTACTAATGAAATGGAGTTTTTGAACATGGAACCCAAATAAGGAGAACAACAAAATGGATCCACAGATTATAATTGAAAAATACCAAAAAGCCATCATCCAGATCGCCACTCAAGGTGGCACCGGTACCGGTTTTTATTTAAAAGAATTTGACCTTATTGTAACCAACGATCATGTGGTGGCAGAAAATGCAGAAGTGACCATTGCCGGAAAAGCATTTGACAAAGCCTTGTCAAGGGTTTGGTACACGGATAGAAAACATGACCTGGCTTTTTTGGAAGCACCAAAGAATATAGAGCTGCCCGATGTACGCCTTGGTGAATATGAAGAAATGAAAGATGGTGATACAGTTGTAGCCATCGGCCATCCCTACGGATTGAATTATACAGCCACACAAGGTGTTATTTCAAAAGTGGATCGCATCCGGGACGGATTGAAGTTCATTCAGATTGATGCAGCCATCAACCCCGGCAACAGCGGCGGGCCTTTGGTGAATATGAATGGCGAAGTGATCGGTGTTAATTCGTTTATCATACGTGGCGGAGATAATTTGGGTTTTGCTTTGCCGGTTAATTATTTAAGGGAGGCATTGCAATTGTATTTACCAAACAAAGGACAGGCTTCCACCCGTTGTTTTAGTTGCTCTTTTTTGGTAACAACGGCTACCATTGATTCAAAAAAATATTGTCCAAATTGTGGCACCGAAGTAAAGCTGCCGGAGATACCGGAGAAAGAAGCAGAAGCAATTGGTGTTGCCAAAACAATTGAAGATATATTAAAAGAACTGGGCAAAGATGTAAAACTGGCAAGAGAAGGAGTGAACAACTGGAGTGTGAAGGAGGGTTCAGCCAAAATAAAGATCACTTATAATGCAGAAAATTATTTTATTGCAGGTGATGCCTATCTCTGCCAGATGCCATCAGACCCAACTAAAATAAAACCATTGTACCAGTTCTTGTTACAGGAAAATTTTCGCACCAATGGTTTGGTGCTGAGTTGTGTCAAACAAAATATTGTTCTCAGCCGCATCATGTACGACCTGGATATGAATAAAGAGAATGGTGCCGAAGCGTTTCGGCATCTATTTAAACAGGCAGATCATTATGATGATTTTCTGAAAGCAGAATTCGGTTGTACGGCCCGGTTGGAAGAATAACAGAAGCGATGCTGTACAAAAAACAATTGACCAAAGAACAGGCACTGCAAAAGCTGAAACATTACTGTGCTTACCAGGAACGGTGCCACAGTGATGTAAAGGAAAAGCTCTATAGCCTTGGTGTATGGAAAAAAGACCATGACGAGATCATTGCTGCACTGATAGAAGAGAATTACCTGAATGAAGAACGGTTTGCCATTGCATTTGCCGGAGGCAAGTTCCGCATCAACCAATGGGGAAGGGTGAAAATAAAATATGCATTGAAACAAAAACAGGTAAGTGAGTACTGCATAAAAAAAGCAATGAAGCAAATAGGTGAAGAAGATTATCTGCAACTGTTAAATAAACTTGCAAAAGAAAAATACGCATTATTAAAAAGCGAACAATACCTTGTAAGAAAAAAGAAGACTGCAGATTATTTAATGAACAGGGGATTTGAGGCGCCAATTATAAATGAAGTTATAGAAACTATTGTAAAAAAATAAGACCAACGTTCTATGGATGCAGGACTATATATAACCATCATACAAACAAATCTTCATTGGGAAGATAAAGCGACCAATCTGCAGATGCTGGAGAAAAAGATCGGGAGTATTAAAGACAAAACAGAAATTGTTGTGCTCCCGGAAATGTTCAGCACAGGCTTTAGCATGAACCCTGAACAATTTGCAGAGACAATGGAAGGAGAGACGGTGCAATGGATGAACAGGATTGCAGCTGAACAAAAGATCATTCTTACGGGTAGTTTGATCATTGAAGAAGAAGGAAAATTTTATAACCGCCTGATCTGGATGTTACCTAACGGACAATATGGTGTGTATGATAAAAGGCATCGTTTTGCATTTGCCGGAGAAGATGAACATTATACAGCTGGAAATAAAAGATTAATTGCTTCAGTTAAAGGCTGGAAAATAAATTTACAGGTTTGTTATGACCTTAGGTTTCCGGTGTGGGCAAGGCAACAGTCACAAACGGATGACCCGGAGTATGATGTATTGATATATGTTGCCAACTGGCCAGAAAGAAGAAGCCTTGCATGGAAAACTTTACTGCAGGCAAGAGCAATCGAGAATCAATGCTATGTAGTTGGAGTCAACCGTGTGGGAAATGATGGCAACGCTATTTACCATAGCGGTGACAGTATGATCGTAGATCCGATGGGAGAAGTTTTATATACAAAGAAGGATGAAGAGGATATTTATACAATTGCACTTGATATGAAACATTTAAAATCTGTAAGGGAAAAACTACCTTTTCTGAAAGATGCAGATAGCTTTATGATACTCAATGAAGAAGATGAGTGAGTTTAATTCTGTTCTTTATCTTTTTTTATTAATTCCAGTGCTTTGTCCAGTTTGTAATCAGCACCTTTTCTTATATCTTCAATTGTAGGTGGAGTAAATATTTCAGGTTGCACACCTCTTCCGTTCTTAGGAATATCCTTATCGGTTACCAGCCTGAATAACGGTAAACGAAACCGAAGGCCCGTTTCGGGCAATTTAACATCCGGGATAAGCCAGGCGGAATTTCCATAAGCTCCACCACCCGTTTCTTCTCCTATTACTGTAACATTCTCCTGTTTGATAACAGCATTTACGAATAATGTGGTCGCAGAAAAAGAGTTACCTCCTGTAAGAATGTACACCTTTCCATCATAATGATGTTTCTTCTTTGGTTTGAAATAATGGCGTTCAAAAAATCCGAAATGATAATTACCATCCTTTCTTTTTTTTGTCAGGAATGTGATGAATAACTTATTCCAGAAGTGATTTTGGATATAGCGTTGATATTGGCTTCCTTTTTTTATTGCATACAGAGAGTCACTTATTTTGAACTTTTGCTTTGCAATAAACCGGCTGATAAATGTAGAGTTAGTAACACTACCACCTCCATTGTTTCGTACATCAATTATAAGGTGGTTTATTTTATTGTCCTGTAAAGCATTGAAAGAATTTCTGAAAAATCTTTTTAAACCATATCCTTTTCCAAAAGAAGAAAGTGTCATCATGGAGGTTCGGTTGGCGGTATCTATTTTTAATAATCTTACATTATCAGCAGCCTGTCTCCTTCTTTCTTTTTTTGAAGGTTGTGGCAAAGAAGGCCTGAACGGTCTTGTGCCAACTCTTACAGATGTGTCACGGGTTGCTTTATAAGCAGGAATAGTAATTTTTTTGGATTGACCTTGCGCATCAACATAATCAAATGTATACGTATCTGAAATGCCGAAAAGATTTGTATATAATGAACCAAAGAAACCACGGTTACTGAGGGTTTGGTATTTGTGCGTACGGTTATATCCATCTGTGGAGATGTTGGCAAACATTGTATCCACTAATTGCTCTTTTGTTTTTCCATTGATACCGGTGATTACGGTTCCCCTTACCAATACACTGTCACGACGATTCAAGTTTCCGGTAATTACCATTGCTTCCTCCCACACTTTCACAGTTATCGGAAACATTTTTCCTAGGCGGGCCGTATCCAGGTAATTATTCCATGCTCTAGAAGATCGTACTGTAGTATGGCCACAATTTATTTGTGCAGTAACATAATTGAGGATCTTTTTAAAAACAGGTTCTGTCATAGAGTCTTTCAACTGTTCTTTCCCCCAATTGAAATAATAATTCATGCTGTCTTTGCTGGTGTACCAGTACAGGCCAGGATGATGTTGCTCAAGAATTGTCTGAAAAATAGAATAATCTTTTTGCAGCTGCTGGGGTGAAAATTTATGAACCGGAGAAAAGGATGACTTGCTTACACCACAACTGGTAAGTACGGAACTAATAAAAATAGAAAGCAATAGTCTCCTCATAGTCTTATATCAAATGACACTTAACCCTGTTTCATGTGGTTCCAGCCCTGTGCTGTAACAGCATGTTTATTTCCACCCTTTGTAATGATCGTTGCTCCTTCATCAGCACCGGTCATATATCCCACCACACTAATTTCCTCATTTAAAACCAATTTATCATAATCTGATTGAGAAACGGTAAAAAGAAGTTCATAGTCTTCCCCTCCACTTAAGGCACAGGCAGTAGGATCTATTTCAAACTTATAAGCAGCGGTTTTCATTTCTTCCGCTACCGGTATTTTTTCTTCGTATAACACACAGCCCAGGCCACTGTCTTTGCAGATGTGTAGAATCTCGGAACTCAGCCCATCGCTTATATCCATCATGGCAGTCGGTGTGATCTCCTGTTTTTCAAAAAATGCAATGATATCTTTTCTTGCCTCAGGTTTTAGCAATCTTCCGATCACATATGATTCTCCTTCAAGATCTGGCTGCACACCCGGACTTTCCATAAAGATCTTTTTTTCCCGTTCAAGAAATAATAAACCAATATATGCTGCACCAAGACTTCCGCTTACACATAGCAGATCTCCATTCTTAGCTGTGCTTCTTTTTACAAATTTATCCGGAGCTACTTCTCCAATGGCAGTAACAGAAATGATAAATCCCTTTTGTGATGAAGCTGTATCCCCGCCAACAAGATCAACACCATATTTATTGCAAGCCGCATAAACACCTTCATAAAATTCATCTACTGCTTCAAGACTAAATCGGTTGCTGATGCCAAGGCTCATTGTTATTTGGGTGGGAGTGGCATTCATGGCATATATGTCGCTCAGATTGATGATTACAGATTTGTAACCAAGGTGTTTTAATGGAGTATATGCAAGGTCAAAATGAACCCCCTCGATCAGCAGGTCGGTAGAAATAACAGTTTGCTTGCCATAATGATCAATCACAGCAGCATCATCACCCACACCTAAAATGGTAGAGGCATTTTGTATTTCTATATTCTTAGTCAAATGCTCGATCAGGCCAAATTCGCCAAGGCTGCTGATCTCTGTTCGTTCTGTATTCATAGTTCTTTACGATTATTAATTACTTCTATCATTTCATCATGTATTTTTCCGTTTGTAGCCAATACTTTGTGCTGATAAACAGAAAACTTATTGCCTTGCAAATCGGTAACTTTTCCGCCTGCTTCTTCTACGATTAAATATCCCGCAGCACTATCCCATGGCTCCAGTTTGTGTTCATAAAATCCATCGAATCTGCCACAGGCTACCCAGCAAAGATCAATTGCTGCTGAACCAAGGCGGCGAACCGGCACTCCTTTACGTACAAAACGCTGAAATATTTCAAGCGGTCCGTTTGGTTCATTTATATATGTGTACGGAAAGCCTGTTACAAGGCAAGCATGAATAGTATGTGTTTCTGTACTTACTTGTATCGGTTTATCATTTAATGTTGAACCCTTGCCTTTTTCAGCAAAAAATAATTCGTTCAAATGCGGATTATAAACTGCTGCCATAATAATTGACCCTTCATGTTCCAGACCAATGGATACACAGTTCAATGGAATGCCATGTGCAAAATTTACAGTACCGTCAATCGGATCAATAATCCATTTGTACTTTGAATCCTGGATGATCTCACCTGCTTCTTCTGCCAACACATGATGATCGGGAAACGTATTTTTAATAACCTCCAATAT
>CAYVSH010000087.1:0-12733 GCA_964453625.1 uncultured Chitinophaga sp. | reverse complement strand
GAACAACAGATAACCTGGCAGGTACTGTTGCCTGGACACAAATAAATACTGGCTACCGGACCTATCAATATTATTATTCGACTTTAGACCCTCGTGTTGGAAATACAAAAGTGATGGGCGGAGCCCAGGATAATGGAACTACCCGCAATATCGGTGGTGCTGGATCTGATTTTGAATCTGTGTTAGGCGGAGATGGTGTGTCAGTAGGATTGTCTGATTTAATTGCCGGTACGCAATACGAATATGTGGGTTTTCAATCAGGAACAATTGTAAGAAGAGCATCAACGGCAGCAACAGGAACTGGAACAGTCATTACTCCAACAACTTCACTTGGAAGTCTATTTGTTACTCTTTTTAAATTAGATCAGGATAATACTTCAGAAAAATTATACTATGCAGGTCTTAACGAACTCTATAGGACAACCACTGCATCAACAGTAGATCCTTTTACCTGGACAACAATGACAGGAGTTACGGCTTCTGTCGGGGGGCCAGGAACTCCGATTACAGCATTGGCAACATCACGGGGTGCTTATAGCCCTGCTACTTCATGTCTATATATTGGCACATCAGATGGAAGATTATTCAGATTAGATGATCCTGCTACAGTTGCTCCCGGAGCACCACCTTTACCAATTACAGGTGCCGGATTTCCTTCCGGAGGCTATATCAGCAGTATTGCAGTCAATCCAAGAAATCCGGATACGGTCCTGGTAACTTTTTCAAATTACGGAGTTCACAGTGTTTTCTGGTCCGGAAATGCAAAAACGGGAACACCGACTACCTGGACAATGGTAGAAGGAGCAGGACCTGGATCACTTAGCTTACCTTCCTTCCGCAGCAGTGCTATAGCAATTACTTCTACAGGCGTTGAATATTTTGTAGGAACTTCAGTTGGCTTATTTAATGCAGTTGGTCTTCCTGGCACAATTTCATGGGCACAGGATGGAGCGGGTGAAATAGGTAATGCGCCAGTAACAAGCCTAACATTACGACCATCCGATAATAAATTACTAGCTGGCACCCATGGCTATGGAATGTGGTATGCAATGCTAACTCTTCCGGCTCTTCCAGTTACCTTGACTGAGTTTAAAGGAACTATGCAGAATAAAAATATTTTATTGCAATGGAACACTTCAGCAGAATATAACAGCAGCCATTTTGAACTTGAAAAATCTTTTGATGGGATTAATTTCAGAAAAATTGCAACAGTACCTGCTGCCGGGAATAGCAATTCAATGCGAAATTACAATTACCTCGACAGAGAGCCATTAACTGAAAAGAACTATTACAGGTTACGAAGTGTAGATATAGATAACAGGGATAAACTGAGTAATACTGTGGTGATCAAGCCACCGGGTTTGCAACAGGATATACAGGTACTTGGCAATCCTTTCAGAGATAATATCACAGTCAGGTTTGTAAAACCAGCCGAAGCTAACGGACAATTAAGATTAGTTGATTTGAACGGTAGAGTGATACACCGCAAAAATTTTGGACAAGGCGACCAGTTTATCCAATTCCGTATACCTGAACAGCAATTGGGGCGAGGTATGTATATCTTGGAAGCCGTTATTGGAAAAGAAAGTTACAAGTATAGGATTTTAAAAGAATAGTAAGAGACATGGTATCGTATTATATTAAGGGCCGATCATATTGATCGGCCTTTAATATTTAAAACCTCATTTTATTAATGTCAAGTGGTATTTAAAATGATATTTTGACACAATGTCTGCAAATTTTACTGCCATTTAAAGCCAAAGGCAGTATTAAGTACTTTATACCTGCAATTTTTTCCGTTTAAAGCCGGTCGGCATATTATTCGCCGTACCTTCGCCGTCCCAAATTACCGGGACAAATAATTCAAATAAAACAAAATCAATAAAACTATGGCTAAAAAAGTAAGCGTTACTCCACTGCATGACAGAGTAATTGTAAAGGCTGACGCTGCCGAAGAGAAATCATCAGGTGGAATCATCATCCCTGATACTGCAAAAGAAAAACCACAACGTGGAACTGTGATTGCTGCTGGTCCCGGGAAAAAAGATGAACCTGTTACTGTAAAAGCTGGCAATACTGTTTTATATGGCAAATATGCCGGTACCGAGATCCAGATCGATGGGGAAGATTACCTCATTATGAGAGAGTCTGATATACTTGCTATTGTGTAAGCCTATATCACTTTCTTTTAAATCGTAAATCTAAAATCACAAATCGTAAATAAATTAATTATGGCAAAACAAATATTCTTCGATATCGAAGCAAGAAATAAAATGAAGAAAGGCGTTGACACATTGGCCAACGCAGTTAAAGTGACATTAGGCCCAAAAGGTCGTAATGTAGTTATTGAAAAGAAATTCGGTGCACCGGCTGTTACTAAAGATGGTGTTACTGTAGCTAAAGAAATTGAACTGGAAGACCCAATTGAGAACATGGGTGCCCAGATGGTAAAAGAAGTAGCTTCAAAAACTGCAGATATTGCTGGTGACGGTACTACTACTGCTACTGTACTGGCCCAATCAATTATCAGTGAAGGTTTGAAAATGGTAGCTGCTGGTGCTAATCCTATGGACCTTAAAAGAGGTATTGATAAAGCGGTTGCTTTAGTAGTAGAAAACCTGAAAAGTCAGAGCCAGACTGTAGGTAACGACGGTAAAAAAATTCAACAGGTAGCTTCTATCTCTGCAAATAATGATGAAACGATTGGTAAGTTGATCGCTGAGGCATTTGCAAAAGTGGGTAAAGAAGGGGTTATTACCGTAGAAGAAGCAAAAGGTACAGATACTACCGTTGATGTGGTAGAAGGTATGCAATTCGACCGTGGGTATGTATCTCCATACTTCGTTACTAACAGCGAGAAAATGGAAGCAGAATTACAGAACCCTTATATATTAATATATGATAAGAAGATATCTGCAATGAAAGATATCCTTCATATCCTGGAAAAAGTGGCTCAAAGCGGTCGTCCGTTATTGATCATTGCTGAAGACCTGGAAGGTGAAGCATTAGCTACATTGGTAGTTAACAAACTTCGTGGCACCATCAAAGTAGCGGCAGTAAAAGCTCCTGGGTTTGGCGACAGAAGAAAAGAAATGTTGACTGACATTGCTATCCTTACAGCAGGTACTGTTGTAAGTGAAGAATTAGGTCACAAACTGGAAGGTGCTGATCTTACTACATTAGGTCAGGCTGCTTCAGTAACAATTGATAAAGACAATACTACTATCGTTGGTGGAAAAGGAAAGAAAGCAGATATTACCGCAAGGGTTAATCAGATCAAAGCACAGGTAGAAAATACCACATCTGATTACGATAAAGAAAAATTACAGGAACGCCTGGCTAAATTAGCTGGCGGAGTTGCAGTACTCTACATCGGTGCAGCTACTGAAATGGAAATGAAAGAGAAAAAAGACCGTGTAGATGATGCTTTACATGCTACAAGGGCAGCAGTTGAAGAAGGTATAGTTCCAGGTGGTGGTGTTGCATACATCCGTGCTATTGAAAGCCTGGATGCTAAAGTAAAAGGACAGATTGCTGACGAGCAAACAGGTATGGCAATTGTTCGCCGTGCATTGGAAGAGCCGCTTCGCATCTTAACCTCAAATGCAGGAATTGATGGTTCTATCGTTGTTCAAAAAATAAAGGAAGGAAAAGCAGATTTCGGTTTCAATGCCCGTACTGAAGTATATGAAAATATGTTCAAAGCAGGTGTTATTGATCCAACCAAGGTTAGCCGTGTAGCATTGGAAAATGCAGCTTCAATTGCTGGAATGTTGTTGACTACAGAAGCAGTAGTGGCTGATAAACCAAAGAAAGAAGAAGCTCCTCATTCTCATGGTGCTCCAGATATGGGTGGCATGGGCTATTAATTTTAATCAAGGATACAAAATTCAAGATCCCCTCAGACAAAACTGGGGGGATTTTTTGTGTGGAAATTTTTGGAACGAGTAAATTCAAAAATTCCTATTTTTATGGGCTAATGATGGCTCTGGGTAAAAGGAAACTCCTAATCATTTTCTTTACTCGCCTCTTTAACTAAATCAAACATTTATGAGAAAAATCTACAAAATTTTACTGGCTATTTTTGTTGTTGGCAGTATATCTCTTACTGCATCTGCTCAACAAGAATACTGGTCTTCACGAACTGACAATGCTGGGATTACTACTGACAAAGCTGTAGCAAGACAGTCTTTTCCAAAGGAATTCAAATTATTTAATCTGAATATAGATCCTTTGCGTCAGACTTTAATGTCTGTTGTTGACAGGCCCGGTGGCCCAACTGCAATTATTTCAATCCCAAATGCATCTGGTGAACTTGAGCAATTTGAAGTTTTTGAAGCTTCAAATTTTGAACCTGAATTGCAGGCAAGATTTCCCGAGATCAGGGCATTTTCCGGAAAAGGAATTACAGACAAGTCTGCAACTTTAAAGTTGAGTATCTCACCTCAGGGAATACAGACAATGGTCTTTAGAACAGCAACTGCTAATGAGTTTATTGAACCATATTCACAGGATCATACTGTTTATGCAGTGTTCAGATCACATCGCAAAAAAGGCGATATCCCCTGGGTTTGTTCAACACAGGACCAGGAACTGGCAACCGGATTGAATAACCGGGTATATTCAAATAGAATTGAAAGCAATGCTGGTCAGTTAAAAACAATGCGACTAGCACAATCATGTAATGGTGAATATGCCAACTTTTTCGGGGCTACCAGTGCTGCCCAGGTTGGTTTGGTATTGGCAGCTTACAATGCTACCCTTACAAGATGTAATGGTACCTATGAAAAGGACCTTGCATTACACCTGAATCTTGTTTCTGAATCAGTGAATGTGATTTTTTATGATCCTGCAACTGATCCATATACTACACTTGCAAACTGGAATACTCAATTACAACAAACACTTAATACTACTCTAACAGGTCCCGGCACACCGCTGGCTGTTAATAACGCTGCTTACGATATCGGGCACATGTTTGGTGCATCAGGTGGAGGTGGAAATGCCGGTTGTATCGGTTGCGTTTGTGTAGATGGTGTTCCCAGTGGTACAGGAGCTACAAAAGGTAGAGGCATCACTTCTCCTGCTGATGGTATACCACAAGGTGATAATTTCGATATTGATTATGTGGCGCATGAAATAGGTCACCAGTTAGGAGCTAACCATACATTCTCGTTTCAATCCGAAGGTACAGGTGTTAACAAAGAAGTTGCGTCTGGTGTTACCATTATGGGTTATGCAGGTATTGTCGCTGGTTTAAACGTAGATGACCACTCGATTGATGTTTGGCACCAGGCCTCAATTCAGCAGATTCAGACTAATTTGGCAACCAAAACATGTCCAATTACAACTTCATTATCAGGTATTAATGCTACACCTGTGGTTGCGGCTTTAACTAACTACACTATTCCTATCAGTACTCCTTTTGCATTAACAGGTTCAGCTACAGATGCAGATGCTGGCGATGTACTTACTTATTGCTGGGAGCAAAATGATGATATATCTGGTCAGACTGGTGCAAACAGTACGGCAAGGGAAAATAAACCCGTTGGACCAAACTGGCTTACCTATCCGGCTACAACCAGTCCTACGAGGCTGATGCCAAGATTGTCAACAATTCTTGTTGGTTCTAACCTTACTGGCCCGAATCCGGGCGGTAGTGCTGGCATTAGTGTTGAAGCCCTGAGCAATGTAAGCCGTACCCTTAATTTCAGGCTTACTGTAAGGGACAACAGGCCCTATAACGGAACTGCTGTAGGGCAAACCAATTTCCAGGATATGGTTGTTACGGTTAATAATACAGGCGGACCATTTCTTATCACTTCTCAGAATTCTGCAGTTACCTATGATGCAGGTACAACTCAAACTGTAACCTGGTCAGTTAATAATACTACAGCGGCACCATTTAACTGTGCTAACGTAAAGATTTCATTCTCTACTGATGGAGGTGTTACTTTCCCAACTGTACTTGCAGCAAGTACTGCTAACGATGGCAGCGAGGCAGTGGTACTTCCGTCGACCCTTACAACGCAGGGACGAATTAAAGTGGAGGCTATTGGCAATATCTTCTTTGATATTAATAATGCCAATATCACATTGGCAGCACCTCCTGTTGGATTTAGCTTTGGTCCAACAACTCCAGCTACAGCCACATGTCCGGCTCCAGCCACAATGAATGTTACTTTGCCGGTTAATTCTAATGGTGGATATGTACAACCTGTTACACTTTCTGCTACCGCAGGTGTACCAGCAGGTACTACTATTACATTTGGAACTAACCCGGTTGTTCCTGGCAACAGTAGTGTTGTGACGTTAAATAATGCCAATACACTTTCAGCAGGAACTTACAATGTTACTATCCAGGGAACGGGGCCTGCGCCTGCTGTAACCCAGACTACCATTGTAACATTTACAGTAAATGCTGGTACAGGACCTGTTATTACTGCTCAACCAACAAACCAAACAACTTGTTCTGGCAACAATGCCACCTTTAACGTTACAGCTACTGGCGTTACGGGTTACCAATGGCAGGTAAGCACAACAGGTTGTGCCGGTACTTTCAGTAATATAAGTGGTGCTACTTCATCCAGTTATACTGTAACGGCTCCAACAACTACTCAAAATGGATATGGATATCGTTGTGTATTGACTGGTCAATGCGGAACTACTACCAGTTCTTGTGCTACATTGACTGTTAATGTACCACCATCAATTACCAGCCAACCTTCCAATATTGCTGTATGTTCCGGAAGTTCTGCTTCATTTACTGTTGCGGCAACTGGTTCAGGTATTGGGTATCAGTGGGAAATAAGTACTAATAGTGGTGGAACTTGGACACCGGTTCCTGGCGCTACCTCATCTACTTATACCATTGCTTCTACAACTACGACCATGAACGGAGATCAGTACAGATGCGTAGTTACTGGCCTTTGTCCTCCAGCTGCAACATCGAATGCAGCAACACTTACTGTTAATTCTTCTGTTACTGTAACTGGTAACCCTTCCAACTCTACAATTTGTGAGGGAACCGGAACATCATTTACGGCTTCAGCCAGCGGCAGTGGATTAAATTACCAGTGGGAAGTAAGTACCAATGGTGGTTCTACATGGAGCAATGTGGTGAATGGCCCGAACTATTCCGGTGCTACTACACCAACATTGACATTGATCAATACACCCCCAACATTTAATAATAACAGGTACCGTTGTAACATTACAAGTCCGCCTTGTACACCTGGTATCACAACTGCAGCAATACTTACAGTGAATACGTTCCCTGTTATTACTGCACAACCAACTAACCAGACTATTTGTGAAGGTGGTAACCCAACGTTTAGTGTAACTGCAACCACAGCTGTTGGTTCATTGACCTATCAGTGGCAAGTAAGCACAGATAACGGAGCTACATGGTCGAACCTGGTGGGTGCAACTACTAACACATTCTCACAAACAAATATCCCTGTTGGACAGAATGGATACAGGTTCCGTGTAATTGTGACTGCAGGTTGCGGATCATCTACTTCCAACGCTGCAAGTATTACAGTAAATGCATTCCCAGTTGTTTCTTTGACAAATCTGCCAACAACACTTTGTCTTTCTGATCCAACATATGCTTTAACAGCATCATTAGGTGGTGGTGTTTGGAGCGGACCAGGTGTTACTGGAAGCAACTTCTCTCCAAGTGCTGCAGGTCTTGGAACCAAGACGATCAGTTATGCTGTATCTAATGCAGGTTGTGTTACTACAAGAACATCTATCGTACAGGTAAATGAATGTGCTGAACGACACCTGAGATTGTACCAGTACCCGGCTGTTGTTGTTTATCCTAATCCAACAAGTGGTAACTTCAGTCTTCGTGTAAATACAGACCTGTACAGCAATATTGGCATCAAGGTGTTTAACAGCATGGGTCAAGTGATGCTAACCAGGCAGTTCAGTGGTGTTACTTATGGAAGTGTGTTACCAATGAATATTACTAATTTCCATAATGGTGTTTATCACCTGATGATCTACAGTACCGACCTAGGTAAGGCAGATACAAAAGGTGTAAGTATCATTCTTACGAAATAAAAAAGATAGACTTCTTTCTTCTAAACCCGCCTCGATTCAAACGAGGCGGGTTTTTTTATTCTTTACTTCTTTCAATAGTCGCAAAGTTTGATTTTGCCTACCTTTGCGGCCTCAAAAAGTATAAATGATAAGTGTAAAAGACCTTAAACTGGCATATGGCAAAAGGGTATTGTTTGAAGATGTGAACCTCAACTTCACCAAAGGAAATTGCTATGGCGTCATCGGTGCAAACGGTGCCGGAAAAAGTACATTCCTCAAAATTTTAAGCGGAGAAATTGAACCTAATAAAGGCTCTGTGGAAATAACACCGGGAGAAAGACTGGCAGTATTAAAGCAAAACCAGTTCCAGTTTGATGAAGAAATAGTGTTGAATACAGTAATGATGGGACATTCCAAATTATGGGCTGTTGCTAAAGAAAGAGAATCAATTTATGCCCTGGCAGATTTTACAGAAGAAGATGGAATGAGGGCAGGGGAATTGGAAGCCGAATTTGGTGAAATGGGCGGTTATACAGCCGAAAGCGATGCAGCAACCCTGCTTGGACAGCTTGGTGTTACCGAAGAATATCATCAGTCATTGATGAAAGACATCCCTTCTAACTTAAAAGTAAGGGTATTGCTGGCACAGGCCATCTTTGGGAATCCTGATATTTTATTATTGGATGAGCCTACTAACGGCCTCGATATTGAAACCATAAGCTGGCTTGAAAATTTCCTGGCTGATTACGAGAATGTGGTGTTGGTTGTTAGCCACGACCGTCACTTCCTCGATGCTGTGTGTACACATGTGACAGATGTTGACCGTCAGAAAATAAAAATTTTTACCGGTAATTATACATTCTGGTATGAATCATCGCAACTGATGGCCCGCCAGATAAATGATAAGAACAAAAAGGTTGAGGAAAAGCGACAGGCATTGATCGATTTCATTGCCCGTTTCAGTGCCAACGCCAGTAAAAGTAAGCAGGCTACTTCCAGGAAAAAAGCATTGGAGAAACTCACCATCGAAGAAATTGAGCCGAGCTACAGGAAATATCCCGGTATCATTTTTCAGCAACTTAGGGAAGTGGGTAACCAGATATTAAATGTTGAGAAACTTAAGAAATCAGTTGACGGAAGGGTGCTTTTTGATAATGTTACATTCACAGTAAACAAAGGAGATAAGATAGCTTTGATGAGCCGGGACCCGTTAGCCATCACTGCTTTTTTCAATATCATTACTGCAGAAACAATGGCAGACAGCGGCTCGTATGAATGGGGCAGCACTGTAACCCATGCTTATCTTCCACAGGAAAACGATCAGTTCTTTAAAGGAGATGATAACCTGATGGACTGGTTACGGCAGTATGTACCTTCACATGTTACGGATGTGGATGAACCATTCCTCAGAGGATTTTTAGGTAAGATGCTTTTCAGTGGTGATGATGTTTTGAAAAAGACAAACGTATTAAGCGGGGGAGAAAAAGTCCGTTGTATGCTTAGCCGGATGATGTTGCAAAGCCCTAATGTAATTTTATTAGATCAGCCGACAAACCATCTTGACCTTGAAAGCATACAGGCTTTCAACGAACAATGTACCGATTATAAAGGCATCATTTTATTGACCAGCCATGACCATACTTTTATGCAAACTGTTGCCAACCGGGTTATTGAATTAACACCGAAAGGTATTATTGACAGGTTAACTACATTTGATGAATACCTGGAAGATGAAAGGGTAAAGGCTTTGAAAGAAGAAATGTATAAATAAGTAAAAAGTATAAAAGAGATTATCCCGTTTCGAAAGAGACGGGATTTTTTTTGTTTAGTAGCTGGCTTATTCTTCTTTTTGTTATCTTCCTGAATCTATGTCATCCACCACTTCATCGCTGGCTCAAAAGATCGGCTTCTGGTCTGCAACAGCAATTATTATTGGCAGTATAATCGGTTCTGGTGTCTTTATGAAACCGGCCAGCATGGCGGCACAGTTAGGTTCTCCAATATGGTTATCATTGGTATGGATCATTGCCGGAGTGTTTACCTTGTTCGGTGCATTGGTCTATGCTGAGTTGGGTGCCATGATGCCGGAAACCGGCGGTATCTATGTTTATTTCCGGAAGATATTCGGCGATTTTTTTGCATACCTGTATGGATGGGCCGCTTTTTCGGTAATCAATACAGCTGCTGTTGCAGCCATTGCATTTGTTTGTGCACAGTACGCAGATTATTTTTTGCAATTACCAAGATTTGATTCCGTTACAGAACACTCAATTACCTGGCATTTGCCTTATATAGGCAATCTATACCCGTTAGAGAATATTGGTGTTAAATCATTAGCCGTTTCGTTGGTCCTGCTCTTTACCTGGATCAACTACCGCAGCACAAAAGCGGGGAGTTCTTTTCAATTGATCTCAACCATTATAAAAATTGCAGTGATTGTATTACTGGTATTTGGTATTTTCTTTTCGGGTAATGGAAGTTTAGACCATTTTTTTTCTGCAGAAAATCCAAAACAAGGTGGCGCATTGATAAGCGGAATTATTGCTGCCATGACAGGAGCTTTCTTTGCTTATGACGGCTGGATCAATATTGCCTCCATGGCCGGCGAAGTAAAAAATCCTCAGCGAAATATTCCGAGAAGCTTACTGTTTGGTGTATTTATTTGTGTGGTGGTATATGTTTTGGTAAACCAGGCTTACCTGTATGCGTTGCCGGTTGAAAGTGTAGCAGCATCATCTCTTGTAGCATCTGATGCCATAGGTGTGGCTATTGGAAATACCGGCGAAGCGATTATTGCAGCCCTCATCGTTATCTGTACACTTGGTGCTATCAATGGCAATGTAATGGCACCAACCCGTATCACTTATGCTATGGGCAAAGACAGAATATTTCTGCCCTGGGCCGGCAAAGAACATAAAAAATATGAAACCCCCGGTAATGCACTTTGGCTGCATGGCATCTGGACCTGCCTTTTCATCATTTCCGGTTCGTTTGATATGCTGGCAGATATGTTTGTATTTGTAACATGGGTAGCTTATCTCTTTGGCGCCATTGGTATCATGATGCTGCGAAAAAGAATGCCCGATGCAGAACGGCCTTATAAAATGTGGGGTTATCCGGTGGTTCCGGTTTTATTCATATTGTTCTCGGCCTTTTACCTCATTATTACTGTATATAATGATGTGGACAATTACCTTAACGACAGGCAACCAGTCGTAAATTCATTACTGGGATTATTTATAACTGCGGCAGGTATTCCTTTCTACTTTTATTATAAGAAAAAAAAATGAAAATTATAGTCAGAATTCATTACCGTATCAGGAGTGTTGTACCTTTCATAAAAACCGGTTGACCAGTATCATTATTAATATAATTGAGCAACCAAACATATATACCAGTTTGTTGCAGTACACCTTTTACTTTTCCATCCCATTTATTACTAGCTTGTCGTGACATAAAAACCAATTGTCCCTGCCTGTTATAAATACGGAACTGCATATCAATTGCCTTTAGAGCATTTAGCGGGTATAAAAAATCATTTAATCCATCTCCATTGGGTGTAAAGGCGGTTGGAACTTTTATAAGACAACTATTGAGAACCTTAATGGTCTTTTTTGCAGTATCATTGCACATTAACTGTGTATTGGTTGCAATTAATGATATGGTATAATAAGCATCAAAACCAACAGGCCTGTATCGGTAATTTGCCGGATTTGTAACCGATAATACATTGCCATCACCCATAATCCATTTCCATTCATTGATTATTCCTGTACTGGTATTTATGAGATGGATAGAATCATCTATGCAAAATTCTTCTTTGGTCTTAAAGGATGCTTTTAAATGATCTCCAATTGTAATGAGTTGTGAACTACTATCTGAACAAATTCCGTTTTGAACCGTTAAACTCACCCTGTACGTTCCCGGATTATTAAACCAATGCACCGGATTTTGAAAAGTGCTTACGGTACCATCGCCAAAGTTCCATTGCCATGTATTCGCATTGTTATTGCCATTGTGAAAAAATAATATACTGTCTCTTTTGCATGCAGACGGTTGCTGTATAGTAAATAAAGAAGACAACGGACTATTAATAGTAAAAGTTAAAGGAATCAGTTGAATGACGGCCTGTCCACATTCATCAACCAGCGAATTACCATCTGTTCCAATACTTAAAAATACCTGGTAAGTGCCTCCGGTTATAATTGGTGATTGAAATTGTAAACGTATTCTCCTTGTATATATACTCGTACTACAGTTTCCAGGTATGTACATAAAAGTTACAGCTTGCGGACCCACTATTCTGAAATCACTTCCATCTGCTGCTATTGAACTGCATCTAATATTTTTTCTGAAAAAAAGATCCACAAATGCAGGCGAACATCCCGCAATGGGTACCAGGCTGTCCATAATGGTTGGTTGCGGGGCTGTGATGCTGAAATTGATCGTTTCACCTGAACTGATCTCCCTGTTGCAAATGTCTTTTAAAGTATTTCCATCGCTGCCGGTTCTTATTGTTAATGTATAATTACCAACAGAAAGTGGTTGATTAAAACTAATGATGACGGAATCGGTACTGTTATAAAGCGAACAATCACCGGGTACTGCATTAGTTATCATTGCAGAAGCATTGGAAATAAAATCGCTGCCATCCGAAGCAATTGAAGTACAGCTTATTTTTTTA
>CAYVSH010000086.1:2335-12948 GCA_964453625.1 uncultured Chitinophaga sp. | reverse complement strand
AAAAATGCATTCCCAGTTTATTAATGGTTGTGCTTCCTTTCAGGTTTACATCAGTATTTTTAAATGTGTTATTTCCTGCTGGAAATGCCCATCCATTATCAGGATTGCCAAACCCATACCTGATTCCGGCATCAAGATTTTTTTTATTTGTCTTATCAGTTATTATGTTAATTACTCCGGCCATAGCCTCAGAGCCATATAAACTAGAAGAAGGACCTTTAACGATTTCTATTTTTTTTATATTTCCGACTGTAAGCCTGTTAATATCTAAAACACCAGCAGTTCTGCCTACAAGAGGCTCGCCATCTATCAGTATAAGTGTATAATCCGGATTCAGTCCCTGCATTTGAACACCAGCGCCAAAAGCATTGGTAATATATAGGCCAGCTTGTTCCTGTAAAATATCTCTTAATCTTAATGAGCCAGCCTGTTGAATTGTTTTTTGATTAATAATACTAACCGGAACAGCCACATTGCCCAACTTCCTTTCAGTACGGGTAGCAGTAACAATAATTTCATCTAAGATTTTATCAGAGAGTGTATCCTGTTGAGTAAAACCAAAAAAAGATATAAAAAAGAAAGCTAAAAATGCAGTTGCTTTATACATGTTCTCAAAAAATTCGCTGCAAAGATTACGCAGTAATGATTGTAAATTATCATGCTATTGTCATGATGGGGAGAAGAGAAAATCTTTTACAATAAAATGACAACTTTTTATTGCCAATCATATCGTGGTATGACATAGGTCATAAAATAATTTTCTTCTTTCATTAAACGAAATCAATGTTTATGATTTTGTGTCTTTTTCCCCTTAATAATAAAACACTTATTGATTTTACAAACCAGTGATTTTTCTTTTTTAGAATCCACCAATCTTTGCGCAAATCGTAATATGAACTTCATCCATTACATTCCTATTCTGACAACACTATTTGGGCTTTATTTTTTTTCAAGATTATGGCAGCATTGGAATACGAATAAAAGCTCCAGGCATATTTTCTGGTGGATGCTTGGGGTTGGTTTCTACATAGCCGGCACAATAACTGAAAGCATAAATACTCTTGCAGGTTTTTCAGTTGCCAACTTTAAAGCTTGGTATATAACCGGGGCTTTGCTTGGCGGAGCACCACTTGCACAAGGAACCGTTTATCTTTTGTGTAAAAGAAAGTTTGCCAATACTACTGCGATAATGCTTACGATTGTAATTGTATGTACTGCGATTTTAGTACTCTTATCACCGGTATTTATCGAAAGGGTAACGGAAGGTAGATTAGCAGGTACAATTTTAGGTTGGACTTTTATTCGTTATATCACCCCGTTTATTAATATCTATGCTTTTATTTTTTTGGTAGGGGGTGCTGTGTTTTCAGCGATAAAGTATTCGAAGAATAAAGACTTCAAAAAGAAATTTGTCGGCAACTTATGGATTGCAGCAGGGGGTCTATTGCCTGGTATTGGCGGCTCTTTTACCAAATTTGGCTATGTGGAAGTGTTATACGTAACAGAATTGCTTGGTTTACTATTTATCTATACAGGTTATCTTACCATAAGAAATGATAAGGTAGTTGGTTTGAATAAAAAGGCACTTCAACCGGCAATTAATTAATAAAAAGGGGATTACACTATGGTAATCCCCAATACTACTATTAAAATTTTGCTCCTACACTTATAAAGAAAGTTCTGCCATCTGCCGGAAGTGCACCGGGACCCGGGTATCCACCTGCACGACGGGTAAAATATCTTGTATCTGCTAAATTATTTATGCCAGCTTTTATATTATATGATTTAGAAAATTTAAAAGTGGCAGATAGGTCAATTACAGTATAAGATGGGATCAATCCATTTTGTGCGTTGGATGTTGGAATCAACGTGTTGTTAGCATCACTAAAGGTTTCGCCAACATGGCTAAGTTGCCCGGTTATAAGTAACGATTTGTACCCGGCTGTTATTCCTGTTCGAAGCAGGTTCATTGGTGCATTCTCTACTCTTTTACCTTTAGTTGACGCATCTTTATGATTGTCGCTGTACTTTGCATCAGTATATCCATATGATGCAAAAAGTATTAGTTCTGAGTTCTTACTTTTTGAGAAAAATCTGGCTGCATTTAATTCAATATAACTTTCTATTCCTTTACTGGTGCTGTTACCAACATTGGTAACCAACCGGTATGATGGCGAGCCAGCAACAGTGATAGTGCCGATTCTATTATTGTATTGCAGATAAAAACCACTGATATCAAATTGTAAGAAATCTTTTATCTTACCTCTGTAGCCGAGGTCAAAGTTGTAACCTGTAGCATCTTTTAGGTTATTATCAATTACATCAGTTGTAGGTGGCGCCTGTAAATTGGCAAATTGAATGGGCCGGTATGCTTGTGAAATATTGGTATAAATTTCGGTGCCAGAGGAAATATGGTACTCTGCTCCGATACCTGCCAGAATAAAATTTCTACTACGGGTAATGTTCTGCAAAATAATTGGTGAACCTCCTGGTGTAAAACCATTTCGTCCAGATGCTGATCCTTCCAGCCATTCATATCGTATGCCTGGTATCAATAATAATTTATCAGATATCCGAAAAATATTCTCTACAAATGCTGCTACATTATTTGAATTAAATTCTATGTCTCTGGGATAATCACCAATTATGGTGTTTGAGTAATCAGTTCCTGTGGTTCCTTTTCCATCTGCCATTCTGTGTGTGGTTCCGGTATATAACCTGATTCCAGCAGAAATGGTATTGTTCATACCAAAAAGTGAATAATCAGTTATAAAACGGCTTTCGAGGCCATAATTTCTATATTGGTCTTGTTGAAACACCCTGTTATTAAATTCTCCGGTTGACGAATTAACTGTGTCTTTGATTAATATTGATTGTAAAAATCCAATGCTGTTCCGGTTTCCTAATGTTGCAAATAGTTTTGTATTCCAACGGGTGTTTTCGGAAAGTTTGTAGTTCAAGATTAAAGCAGGTGTGGTCCAGTTAATATCAAACCAGTTTCTGCTGCGAAAACTCTGTTGCGCATCCTGTTGTATTTGTGCATCCGTTAATCCGCCGGGCTGCTGGCTTCGGATGTGGGAATACATGATTTCTGCAGTTAATGACAGGTTGGGGTTGAAAAAATATGTACCAGTTCCATATCCAGCATTTGAGAAATACCTGCTATTGCTCCTCCAGCCATCACCGTTTCTATGATCAATAAATGAGTAATAATGAAACTTTTTTGATTTACCCCCTATTGCATTATAGCTATTAAATAAAGCATTACTCCCAACTGTTTGCTGCGTTTCAAATTCAAATTTCTTATTAATCTCACTGCCATTTCTAAGAATATAATTCACCAAACCACCAAATTGGGGCCCATATTGCAAAGAACCTTGCCCTCTTACTACTTCAATACGTTGAACAGCCTGTAATTGTGGGTTATAGTAAGCTTCCGGATATCCAAATGGATCTGCAGCAATATCATAACCATTTTGACGGATATTGAATTCCCAACTACGATTAGGGCTTAACCCTCTTGCTGCAATACCAATTTGTATGCCGCTGGGGTCACTTTCCCAAATATGTATACCCGGTACTTTTGCCATTACCTGGCGCATTGTATTCATTACTACATTGCCTTGTACATTATCTAAAACTATTAAGGCGTTTTTTTTGCCTGCATAAATGGAGGTGCCAACTACTTCAGGCATTTGCTGATAATCACTTTTACTGTTTTTACCTACAACCGTAATATCCGGCAAATATTTATGTTGAGGATGGGTAGAATCATCTGCAAATGAAGAAGTTGATAATTGTGCTGAAAGTTGAACAGTAATAAATGCAAATAGTGAAATTAAAGTTAGTTTTCTAGTCATGATTATTGATTAGGTCGCAAAACTCTGAGTAAATGACTCTATATGTTTACGGAATAAGAAAAACGGTTTACGCAATGCGTAAATCCGATGATAATAAAAAAGGCTGCCTAAAAGCAGCCATTTTTTTATAGAAAGAAAAAAATCAATTAATCTACGATAACTATTCCTTTAGCAGTTACCCTTACTTCTTTTTCTGGTTTTGTGATAGCATCAATTTCTTCTTTAGATTTTTTTGCATCTTCTGCATAGTGTTTTAGTTCAGCTACTGATGTTGTTTTGATTTTTACTTCTCCATCTATGACCACTGTTTTTCCTTTCGCTGCTACCGGAAGAAAGAAGCCGTAATCTTTCATTTTAACCATAGCGGTTTCGCCATTGTTCAATTCCAGTTTTAACCAACAGCCTTTTTTGGGACAAACCTCAACGATCTTTGCTTTTACTTTTACATCCGGAAATTCGGAGCCACCATTCAGTTTAGCAACAACATCGTTGATATTAAGAGCTTCGTCAGTGTTGCTAATTTTTTCGCCGTACCAATCACCGGCTTTGGCATCTCCGGCAGGAGGTTGTGCACTGGCAAATAATGCAAATACTGCAACGGCAACGGTAAAGAATAATTTTTTCATGTGTATAGTTTTATATGTTTTTAAGTTTGGTCAGCAAAGATAACTTTTCATAGTAAATAGTTGCTTATTCTGGTAAAACCGGTTTTTGAAATGGTACCGGCTGTGCAGAAATGGAATTTAAAAAGGCTAAAAGGTCTTTTCTCTCTTTTTTAGTGAGATTCAGCGGCTTGATCAAAGGATTATTAGTTGGCAGATCAGCAGTATTTAACTGATCGATAATATCTTCCATTTTTGTTGATCTTCCATCATGCATCCAGGGTCCTGTTTTCATTACATCCCGTAATGAAGGGGTTTTGAATTTACCCATATCCTCATGTTTATGCGTAACCTGGTAATATCCATTGTCACTACCTGAAAAACCAATATTGTGAAACAAGTTGTCGGTAAACAAAGGCCCGTTATGACAATTCATACACCTGGCCTTGGTGCGAAATAAATGAAGGCCCCTTAATTCACTATTGGACAAAGCTTTTTTGTCTCCTTCTAAGAAATCATCGAATCTGCTTTTGTTACTTACCACTGTCTTTTCAAAAACTGCAATCGCTTCTGTCATGCGTTGCGGATTAATAAACGATGAACCAAAAGCTTTTTCAAACATAATACCGTATCCTTTAATATTTCTTAGCTGACGCATAAGTACAGGCATTTCATGATGCATCTCAGACTCACTGTTGATTGGGGCAAATGCCTGGTCTTCCAGACTGCTGCTTCTGCCGTCCCAAAACAGTTTATTATAGAACCATGTGTTTTGTATCGTTGGCGAATTTCTTTTATTGATCGCTCCTTCATGCCCGATAGACTTTTCCTTACCATCAGTCCAGTTTAGTTCTGGCTGATGGCAAGTGGCACATGAGATTTTTCCTGAACCGCTTAGTCTTGGATCAAAGAAAAGAGCTTTGCCCAGTTCGATCATATGTTTCAGTGAATCTTTCTTGTTTTCCAACGGACTTGAAAGCAGAGTTCCTAACTCTTTCCATTCAACACCTTCATCAATTGTAGGTTTTGGCCATTGTGCGGATGGACGAGAGTAAATAGTCCGTAAGCTTTCTTTACTGAACGAAACACAAAAGAGTACAGAAATAAACAATACTGTTATAATAAATAATTTTTGCATTGCAATAAGCAAATAAATACAATTAAAGCATTGTTGAATGTGACTTTTGTCAATTTTAAATAAATCCTCTGCAATTTTCTGCCCCACAGCGACAAGGCAGTTTTCCATCATGGTGGGTTTCACCGTAATCACAACTTAGTTCTTCTCCCTTTTTAATATTCTTTAATGAATAAAACTCCACCCGGTCCTTCATCACTCTCATAAAAGTGTTTGGATCGCAGGAGTGATTGATAAAACGCATATCATTTGGGTTGACTGAAGCATTTAATGCAAGGTTATTGTCCAGCTCAACACAATTTATAACTTTCAAATCCTTTATTAACCGCATAGCTTCCTTCATGGTGATAATGACGCCACCGAGATCACCTATTTTTCTTTTTGCGGGTATTCGTTGTAATGCATAAGCACCTTTCCCTGCTATTTTGCTTTTTGCAACTTTTACAGGGTAGTGAATCCGGTATTCAGGAGTGATGATTTCTTTGGCCATAAATATTTAGTTAATCCATGTGACTTTTTCTTCCAGTGGCTTTCTTGTAGCCCCGGTAGTTGGAATGGCAATATGCCCGATATAAAAGAATCCCATCAGTTTATCTTCTTCACCAAGACCAAAAAACTCTTTTGCTTTTTCCTTATAAGTGATTCCGCCAGTTGTCCAGTAACCACCAAGGCCATAAGCAGTAACAGAAAGATAGATATTTTGAACAGCACAAGCTATGGCAGCTATATCTTCTGTTTCAGGGATATTTTTATTAGTAGTCCGTTTCATACCTAAGGCAATGATATGAGATGCCTTTAAAGGGTTTGACTGTAATTTGGAGTAAGTGATCTCTTTAAAATTTTCGCCAGCTAATTCTTTATACAATTCACTTTGAAATGTTGCCAGCTTTTGTAAACCATCACCACTGAATACGATAAAATGCCAAGGCTCCTGCTTGCCATGATTCGGTGCCCAACAGGCATTGGTCAGTATTTCTTTAATTATTAAATCATCCACTTTTTTCCCTGCTTCTAACTGGTCAGGAAAAGTAGAACGACGGCTTCTGGCTAATTGATTAAATGATTCAGGATTCATGCATCTGTTTTTACAAAAATAGCCGCTGGCAAGTAAATGTGTCTTTTTGAATTTTGGTATCTTTAATAAAATCAAAAATTATGATCAGTAAAAAAATACAAAAGGCATTAAATGATCAGGTATTGATGGAGGCCGAATCATCTCAGGCATATCTCGCAATGGCTTCCTGGGCTGAAATACAGCCGGGACTGGAAGGGGTTACTAACTTTTTTTATAGGCAATCGGATGAAGAGAGGATACATATGCTTAAGCTTATTCGTTATATTAATGAACGGGGTGGCTTCGCCCTTGTGCCTGCTTTGGCGCAGCCTATTGTCACATTCAAGTCAATCAAGAATGTCTTTGAACAGTTTTTAAAGCATGAGTTGAAAGTAAGTAACAGCATTAATGAATTAGTTCACCTTTCTCTGACAGAAAAAGATTATGCAACGCATAACTTCTTACAATGGTATGTGAACGAACAAATAGAAGAAGAGAAAACTGCAAGAACACTAAATGACAAATTGGAATTAGTTGGCGATGATAAAGGTGGTTTATACCTGTTTGACAGGGATATCTTAAACTATGGCGGCAGTGAAAAATGAACCCGCCATCATCATACGGAATACATTTAGCTCACATACTGATGAGAAACTTGGAACAGCAGCACAACTGCAGAACAAAAATTCTAAACACCAGTTGTTTTAGCGATACTTCATTCTCAAATCCGGATTGGGAGAAGTTTAAGCATGTTGGTGATTATATTATCATCACCGATTCTGGATTGAAGAATACCTATTAGTTGCGGAGAAGTAATTCGCAGGGTTTTAATCCTGTATGCTTCTTAAATGCAGTAGAGAAGTGAGAAATTGAAGAATATCCGAGCATCATGGAAACTTCTGTTACACTTAACCCCTTTTCATACAAAAGATATTTTGCATGTTCCATCCGCTGGCTCTGGTAGAAATCAAAAACAGTAGTGCCGAATAATTCTTTAAAGCCTTTTTTCAAATAGCACTCATTAATGGCTACTTTACGGCTTAGTTCTTTAATGGTGATGGGTTCGCCAATATGCTGTATAAGGATTTCCCTTGCCTTAACGATCTTTTCCCTGTCCTGTTCATTAGCTAGGAACTTGCAGTTCACCACATCAATTTCTTTTTCTCCCAGCATACAGTCAAGGCTGTATAATAACAGCATCTGGGTTTGTGCATTGATGTAGATATTTTCTAAAGTATCAGAATAGGTGTGATTCAAAACGCCTTCCAGCACCATCCTTGTTTTGCCGCAAAGAGGAAGTATTTTGGTAAATGAAGAACGATGGGTGAAAGTGAGAATATCATCTGTCAATGCTGGGCCACCTTTTCTTGGTTTTACAAACTGGCTTAAATGAGCTGGTGAGAATTTAAAACTAACCACATCCACACTGTCCACTCTTTCCATGCAGGTTTTGGATGCACTGAACTGGCACATATCACACTCTGTATTTTTCTTGCGGCAGTAAACATTTCCACTAACACAAAACCTAAGCTCAAAATAATTTTCAGATGGCTTCGATTTCTCGTAATGGTATACCATCATACCGGTATCTTCAATATTCCAAAGTGGATTCCTGCTGTACCTGTTGATAGAATATTGAACTGAGCCCGGAATCTGCTGCACCCTTTCCTGTAACAAAACCAGTTGGTCCTGCATCAGGGTTTGCTTATAAGCAAGTGATAGTATGTCCGGAGGGTTATGCATAGTAAGCAGCAAATTTACAGATTCTCACTCAATATTAATGGTGCAACTTTGAATCTTATTATTCTATACTGAGTTTTAACAATATATGCTCAAAAAAACTTCTGGTTTTGGCGGTATCTGCTAACTTTGCCCGACTTCTGACTAAGGCCAGAAGATATTTATAATACTGCATGATTCATCCCCATACATACATTCACCCCAATGCTAAATTGGCTACCAATGTAAAAATTGACCCCTTTACGGTAATTCACCAGGATGTTGAAATTGGTGATGGCACCTGGATTGGTTCAAATGTAACCATCATGGAAGGAGCAAGAATTGGGAAGAATTGCCGGATATTTCCCGGTGCTGTAATTGCAGCAGTGCCTCAGGACCTGAAATTCCAGGGTGAATATTCCAATGTTTATATTGGTGATGGTACTACTATACGGGAGTTTGTAACAATAAACAGGGGTACCAAAGACCGTGAAAAGACTGTAATAGGCAAGAACTGCCTTATTATGGCTTATTGCCATTTTGCACATGATTGCCTGGTAGGGGATAATTGTATAACCAGTAATAATACACAGGTAGCAGGCCATGCTACTATTGGAGAGTGGGCTATTATTGGTGGTATGTGTGCCGTACACCAGTTTGTAAAAATTGGTAAACATTCATTTATAAGTGGCGGATCATTGGTAGGCAAGGATGTGCCGCCATATATTAAAGCAGGCCGCAATCCATTAAGTTATGCTGGAGTAAATTCCATTGGTTTGAAGCGTCGTGGCTTTAGTATTGAACGCATCAATCATATACTTGATATCTACAGGGTGCTATATAACCGGGGAATGAATACCAGCCAGGCGGTTGAATATATTGAAGAAGACATGCCGGCTACCGATGAAAGAGATGAAATTGTAACCTTTATCAGGGAAAGCGGCCGCGGTATCATCAAACGTTTTACCAAAGGTAATAATGATGACGATCTCCCTATCTGATGCCGGTAAACGGTTTAACCGAGACTGGATATTCCGCCATCTCAATTACAATTTTACTTCAGGTGAAAAATATGCAATTACCGGTCCAAACGGTTCTGGAAAGAGTACGATACTGCAGGTATTGAGCGGTTCAATGATGCTGAGTGAAGGTAATATCTCTTATGCATCAGATGGTCAACATCTAAAAAATGCTTCTGAAACTATCTATAATCATGTTTCTATTTGTGCACCCTATCTGGAAGTAATTGAAGAAATGACATTAAAGGAATTTTTTGAATTTCATTTTGGTTTCAAAACAATTTTGCCAGGAATGACAATAGATAAAATTATTTCATCCATCGGGCTTGAAAAAGCGGCCAATAAGCAGATACGGTATTTTTCATCCGGTATGAAACAGAGGGCTAAGTTAGCCCAGTGTATTTTTTCTGATTCAAAAATTGTATTGCTGGATGAACCTTGTACTAATCTTGATACAGCTGGCTTTAGTTTATATAATCAGTTAGTAAATGATTATTGTAGAAAAAGAATGGTGATCGTTAGTTCAAACGATCACCATGAATATTCATTTTGTAAAGAAAGACTGGATATAATGAACTGGAAAAGCTGATGATTCTCACAGTTTATTTTTCTTTCCTGTAGGTATAAGTTCTTTTTACAATTTTAGTTGCTTTTCCCTTATCATCCCTTGTGGTACGCTGTGTCCAGTTACCCATATCATCATATGATTCATAGGTGTATTTTGTTACCGTCGTTTTTGTCGAATCTTTACCCACATAATTAAAAATATTTTATATTCTTTCACCTTTGTCAATGTAATTGGTAGTACCGCTTGATTTAATTTTACCAACACTGTCTTTGGTGATAAATTCAACTTGCCTGTATTTATCGTATTTAGATTCTCCTGTGGCTCTGAAAACACTATCCTTATCATATTGCTTCCAGCCGGTAACACCTGCAAAATCAGTTTGTGTAATGTCAGTATAATAAATATCCAATTTGTCTGCTGAATCCTTTACCACAGCACTTACATATTGACCTTTTTCATTCATAGTAGTTTCCATGGAAGAGGTTATTTTCCCATTTTTCATGGCTGTCATACCTTTCCAAGCTCCGTTCGGATAACGGGTAAAAACGGTTTCTTCAGAAATTATTCCATCTTTAGTCTTTGAAGTATATTTTACCTGGTTCCCGTTCTCATCATATTCTTCAGTTGTAATACAACAACTATCCATATATCCGAGA
>CAYVSH010000086.1:0-2325 GCA_964453625.1 uncultured Chitinophaga sp. | reverse complement strand
TTATTAATTATTTATTAATTATCATTAATCATTATTATTCATTATTTATTCATTGAATTATTTTTTACCTGGTTCACATTCTCTTCATTTTATTCAGTTGTAATTAAACAACTATCCATATCTCCTATAGTGCCTGTACTGTCTGTTTTATAGGATGTTTCAACAATAGTGGAAATATCACCCTTCAATTCATTTTGAACGAGGTCGCTTGGAATCATGTCAGAAGACGCCTCTTTTTCTTTTTCATTGTTACAGGCAAGGAGGAAAAGCCCGGCCATTACAAACAGCAATTTTTTCATGTTTATTAATTTTTTGATGGTTATAAAAAGACAGGCAGAACTAAAAAAAAGAATTCTAAGGGGAGAGAATGATTAAATGTATGAATTAATAAGAAGAAATACAATACAATAATGGTCATGTTGATTTTTCAACAATCTGCCGGGGTAGCCCTGGTGAATTCATTAATGACATGATTTCTAAACCAGGTAATATTATTTCTTCTTTCCTTTTAAGAATACCTGGAACCCCACTCCAATGATAAATCCATGATTAGTGAATTTTGTTGTTGGTTCATTCACTTGGGTGTTATCAATGCTGCCGTTATTACCAAAATCTACTTGAGTAGTTGTTTTTAATGTATTCTTATTATAAGAATAGGTATAGCCAGCAAAAATATCAAGACCGGTTGCTTCGCCTACCATTTTTGTTAGACCTAGTTGCAAAGAGGCGTTAGCAAAAAAGCCGCCGGATGATTTGCCATCATAGGTTTTTTTGTCAGCATTTGGTGCTGAGCCAGTAAACAGGAAACCATCCGTATTCATAGAACTGATACCGAGGTTAAAGCCAAACTGGCCAAAAGGCATAAAGTTGTTATTGGCACTGAAGTAATTCCTTGCAAATGCTCCAACCCCGATATTAAATGTATTGGATTTGTCCTGCTGGAAAGTGGAACCGTTCACCATATAAGACACCTTTTGCCCGGAAGGATTGATATTAAGGGAACCGCCAACCGCAGTTTTTTCAGAAATGAACCAGCCAATGGTTGGGTTTATCCGAAGATCAAAACCACTATTCTTGGTTTCATAACCATTAAACGATGGGAAAGTAACATCTGAAGAACCGGAATTGATATTGACACTGCCAATAGAAGCACCAACCATCCTGTCACCTTTGGAGAACTGGGCATTTAAAGTTAAAGTTACGGTTATCAGCAGGGTTGTAAAGAAGCTGCGGTATTGCATAATATTGATTTGGTTACTGGACAAATATAGGGTTTAGGAAGAACCGGTATCAAAGGATTTTTTTTACCCTTTTGATTTTATCTGAACTTTTTTCCTTTACCTTTATTTTGTCTTGGTGAAGCGGAAAATTCCCTTTACTTTTAAAACCGAAACTAATTAAAACAGCCAAATCAAAACGCTATGAGAAAGTTCAGACTTTTATCTTTATTAGCTTTAGCTATCACATTTATCGCCGTTAGTTGTACAAAGGAAGGTCCTGAAGGTCCTGCCGGTGTACAAGGAGCCCAGGGAACACAGGGATTACCTGGCCCTGCTGGTCCTACTGGTCCGCAAGGTCCTACCGGTCCTGCCGGCCCAACAGGCCCTACTGGTCCGCAAGGTCCCGCTGGTACTGCAAATGTTATTTATTCACCATGGACTGCATTTACGGCTCCAAACTGGAGTGCTACAACAATCGATATTTTTGGAAAAACTGCAAGACGCTATACTGCTGCTGCCTCTGGCATTACAGCAACTATGCTTTCTCAGGGAACTATTCTTGTTTATTTCCAAGGTGGAGGTTCTCCGGGTACAATCAGAATATTACCTTACACTACTTTCAATTTCACACAACCTGTTACGCAAATCTTAGAACCTTCTTTTGTTCCAGGTGCTATTCAAATTAATTTCTGGAATGTAGAAAACAATAATGATCCCGGTACCTTTACTGGAACACCCGGACCACCTGCAACTGGTAATATCTATCGTTATATCTTAATACCTGGTGGTGTAGCTGGTGGACGAACAGCTGAAAAAGCAGCAGAAATTAATGGTCGGGTTTATACCGAAAGCCAGTTAAAAGGAATGTCTTATAGCCAGATTTGTACTTTGCTTAAGATTCAACCATAATTAATTTTTTAATTTGATATATAGCCATCTCATTTTTTGGGATGGCTTTTTCATTCCTGCTACTTCTTTACTTTGCGTAGCCAAAAATAATAGTATGAAGAATCTTCTCTTTCTGGTTGGCTTTCTTTTTAGCACAACAATAATTAGTTGGGCACAGCCCCGAATTATTTCAGGCCCGATGCTTGGCCCGGTTGTA
>CAYVSH010000085.1:0-12962 GCA_964453625.1 uncultured Chitinophaga sp. | reverse complement strand
ATGGAAATATTTTTTTGTAATAACGTATCCAGCAGGTCCGTATTGATAGCATCTACATCACCCACAAAGCCATAATCCATTACCGGATGCTTTCTTTTATGAGCAAGAATACTATCACCATCGGCACCGCATAAACCAATAGCATTGCAATCAAATGACTGTAGAGCGGCTACTATATTTTTATTGATGTAACCGGCATACACCATCGTTACGATCTTCAACGTTTCAGCATCTGTAATTCTTCTTCCGTCTAATAGCTTTTGTTCTATACCCAACTCTTCTGCCATCCGGGTCGCCAACTTGCCACCACCATGAATCAAGATCTTCTTTTCATTGAGCGATGCAAAGTCTTTCAGAAATGCTTTGAGCTTTGCATTGTCATCTATGATGTTGCCACCGATCTTTATGACGTATAGTTTAGCCATTGGATCTTAATATTTCAGCTAATACAGCCTGTGCTGCCCAAACCCTATTGGACGCTTCTAGTGTAACGATGCTATTCGGGCCATCTAATATCTCATCGCTAAGCTCTACATTTCTGCGAACAGGAAGACAATGCATCACTTTCGCATTATTAGTAATTTCAAGTTTCTTATTCGTCATCATCCAGCTTGGATCACTTTCATACATTTTGCCATAATCATTAAAAGTGCTCCAGTTTTTTACATATACAAAATCTGCATCTTTTAATGCTTCATCCTGGTTATGAGTTATTGTTGCACCTTTTGTAAACTCTTCACTAAGCTCATAATCTTCCGGATGCGTAATTACAAAATCTGCTTTGTCCCATGCAGTAATCCATTGGGAAAAACTATTGGCCACACATTGAGGCAATGGTTTTACATGTGGTGCCCAGGTCAATACAATTTTAGATTTACGATTTCGGATTTCAGATTTTAGTTGTTCTTCTGTTATAGTAATGATATCTGTAAGTGATTGTAACGGATGTAGTGTAGCACTTTCCAAACTTACAACAGGTATACCGGCATATTTTATAAACTGCTTGATATAAAGTTCGCTGTAATCATCATCCCGGTTCTTTAAAGATGGAAAAGTTCTGATAGCAAGAATATCGAAGTATTTTCCAAAAATAGGAGCAGCATCTTTCACATGTTCTACAGTAGTACCACTCATTATGGCTTCTTCTTCAAACTCAAGCATCCAGCCTTCATTGCCTACATTAAAGATGATAGGTTCCATTCCAAGATTTTGAGCAGCGATCTGTGTACTCAATCTGGTCCGCATACTGGGGTTCAGAAACAGGCAACCAATTCTTTTATTTGCTCCCAAAGCTCTATCTGCAAAAGGATTCGCCTTATATGCTAATGCCTTTTGTACCAAAGCATCAATGGCCTCTCCAACCCCTCCGAAGGAGGGGCTAAGAAGGTCGTTTACTGATGTAAAATTTTTCATTTTATTTAGCTGGAGTTGAAACTAAAGTTTCTATTTCTTCTTTTATAGAGTCAATAAACTGTTCCGCATCTCTTTTTTTCAATGCCAGTGAAGGCAAGAGGCGAATTACATTTGGCTTTGCTTCACCAGTAAATATTTTCTGTTCCCACAGCAAATTTTTCTTCAGATCTTTTAATTCATCAGGTACATCAAAGCCGATCATCAGCCCTCTTCCTCTTACATTTTTTAATTGTGGAATAGCTTCTAATTCATCTCTTAAGTATTTACCAACCATCACTGCATTACCCATTAATTTTTCTTCTTCAATTATTTCTAGTACCGCTAACGCAGCGGCACAGGCAAGATGATTACCTCCGAATGTAGTGCCCAACTGAAAATGCTTTGGTTTAATTTTCGGAGAAACAATAATACCTGCAACAGGAAACCCATTACCCATTCCTTTTGCCATTGTATAGATGTCAGCATTTACGCCAGCAAAATCATGACAGAAAAATTTCCCGCTTCTTCCATATCCGCACTGCACACTATCGGCTATATAGATTGCGACGTATTCATCACATAGTGAACGGATCTTTTGTAAAAAAGTATCTTCAGCAATATTGATGCCGCCAACACCCTGTATTCCTTCAATGATTACTGAAGAAATTTCAGTCCCGTTATTCTTGAAACATTCTTCCAACGCATCGATATCATTGAAAGGAAGAAAAATTACATTGTCTGTTTCATTTACCGGTGCGATATAGTTTTTATTGTCTGTTGCTGATACTGCTAAAGAAGTACGGCCATGAAATGATTTATTAAAAGCAATGATCTTTTTTCTTTCATTATAGAAGCTTGCAAGTTTCAAGGCATTTTCATTTGCTTCAGCTCCGCTGTTACATAAGAATAGCTGGTAATCTTCCTTACCGGAAACCTTGCCCAGCTTTTCTGCAAGCTGTTGTTGCAACGGAATTTTTATGGAATTGGAATAAAATGCAATTTTATTTAATTGCTCTTCTATTCGTTTTACCCAATGCGGATGAGTATGACCAATACTTATTACTGCATGACCACCATATAAGTCAAGATACTGCTCGCCTTTATCATCCCATACATAAGAGCCTTTTGCTTTTGCGATGGTGATTTCGTTAATTGGATATACGTCAAAAAGATTCATGGTAAGAATTAAAAGTAATTGGCTTTAAGTTTAAGTCCGGTAGTTTCTTCCAGCCCGAACATTAGATTCATATTTTGTACCGCCTGCCCGCTGGCACCTTTTAATAAATTGTCAGCAACGGAGTGAACAACCAGTTTACTTCCGGCTTTTTCTACCTGTATCATTGCTTTGTTGGTATTCACCACCTGTTTTAAAAAGATTGGCTCTTTACTTATATGAGTAAAAGGATGATTGTTGTAATATTTTTTAAATAAAACAAATATCTCTTCTAATGAAAGATCGCAATGCAGCGTTGAACTGATAAAAATTCCTCTTGTAAAATCTCCCCGCCACGGAACAAAATTGAGTTCAATATTTTTTTTGGGTTGTAATTGCATCAGTGATTCACCAATTTCACCGAGGTGCTGATGCGTAAGAGTTTTGTAAGCCTGTATATTATTGGCTCTCCAGCTAAAATGAGAGGTTTGTGTCAGCGTTTGCCCTGCACCAGTAGAACCGGTAATGCCGGTAGTGTAAATATCTTTGAGCAGTCCAGCCTTTGCCAATGGTAAGAGCCCAAGTTGTAAGGTTGTAGCAAAACAACCGGGATTCGCAATATTCTTTGCCGATTTGATTTTCTGCCTGTTTAGTTCTGGTAACCCATAAATAAAATTCCTTTTACCAAACTTTGCAGATTGGCTCAGGCGAAAATCATTGGCAAGGTCAATAATCTTGATGTGATCAGGAATTTTGTTTTCTGACAAGAATTTTGTGGATTCGCCATGACCAAGGCAAAGAAACAGCACATCAATTTCGAAATTCAGGTCATTGGTGAACTTCAATTCTGTATCTCCCAACAGATCCTGGTGTACTGTATAAACAGGGTTGCCTGCATTACTGCGGCTATGTATAAAAGAAACAGTGGTATACTGGTGATGAATCAATAAACGAATTAATTCGCCACCCGTATAGCCTGCTCCGCCTATTATACCAACTTTAATTTTTTCCATCAGCATCTTCTTTTACCAAATGATAAATGGAAGTCTGGTTTCCAAAAATTTTACTGAAACCTCTCACATCTTCTCCGGTGAAACCGGTATTCATTTCTCCATATTTTCCAAAACGGCTGTTCATCAGGTCATATTTTGATTCTATTCCAATTATCTGGAATCTGTATGGATGTAATTGTACAAATACATCGCCAGTTACATTTCTTTGGCTGCTTTCCAAAAATCTTTCAATGTCAATCATCACCGGGTCAAGAATCTGCCCTTCATGCAGCCAGTTGCCATAAAATTGAGCTAACTGATCTTTCCATTGTAATTGCCATTTGGTCAATACATGTTTTTCCAAAGCATGATGTGCTTTGATGATCACCATTGGTGCAGCGGCTTCAAATCCTACTCTTCCTTTGATTCCGATAATAGTGTCGCCAACATGCACATCACGGCCAACACCATAAGGCCCGGCGATATTTTGCAAGTATTGAATAGCTTCAGACGGATGACCAAACTTTTTGTCATTTACTTTTTTCAGCTCACCTTTTTCAAAACTCAATTTCACTTCTTCTGTATTAGTTTGTGTAACCTGTGTAGGCCATGCTTCTTCCGGTAGCATTCCTTTAGAAGATAATGTTTCTTTACCACCTACACTTGTACCCCAAAGACCTTTATTAATGGAGTACATTGATTTCTCAAAATTCATTTCCACTCCTTTAGCTTTGAGGTAGGAAATTTCTTCTTCCCTGCTAAGTTGCAGATCTCTGATGGGAGTTATAATTTCAATACCGGGTATCATTATATGAAATACCATATCAAATCTCACCTGGTCGTTACCTGCGCCGGTGCTGCCATGTGCAACTGCATCTGCATTTAATTCTTTAGCATGGTCAGCTATGTGCAAAGCCTGACTTAATCTTTCAGCAGATACTGAGAGGGGATATGTATTATTTTTCAATACATTTCCAAAAATCAAGTACTTAATGATGCTGTCATAATAGTTCTCAACTGCCTCAACAGTTTTGTGTGACCTTACCCCCAGTTTGTAGGCATGTTCTTCTATCTGTTTTAATTCGTCTTTATTAAAGCCACCTGTATTTACAATGATGCTATGTACTTCATAGCCTTTTTCTTCAGTAAAGTACTTTACACAAAATGAAGTGTCTAAACCACCACTAAAACCTAATACTACTTTTTTTGACATTATTAACTACTTGTTTTACAGGTGAAATAAATGATGAAGAAATGATTTTGGCTTACCACCATTATTATCCGATTTATCTTTTTTCAGAAAAGGTTTCAACAGTTTCCATTTTTTGAACCGAATTAAACGTTCAAAACCTTTTGCATTTTCTTTGAAATATTTCTTTGTTACAGCTGGTTCGTAATGATCTTTTGGATCGTAAAGCATAGCGGTGCACATACAGTTCTTTCTTTCTTTGCTCATTAATATCTCATAGTTTACACAGCTTTTACAGCCAGCCCAGAAAGCTTCGTCTTGCGTTAACTCAGAATAAGTGACAGGTTCATATCCAAGATCACTGTTAATTTTCATAACGGCAAGCCCGGTGGTCAGACCAAATATTTTTGCATCCGGGTATAACTTTTTAGAGAGTTCGAATATTCTTTGCTTGATAGATTTAGCAACGCCACTTTTTCTAAAAGCCGGCGCTACAATTAATCCGCTGTTGGCAACATATTCGCCATGGCTCCATGTCTCTATATAACAAAAACCTACCCATTCATTGAGATCGGTAATAGCAATAACAGCCTTTCCTTCATCAATTTTTTGTTCTATGTATTCGGGAGTTCTTTTGGCAATACCGGTTCCCCTGGCAGCGGCAGATGCAGCCATTTCATCAGTGATTGTTGTAGAGTAAACTTTATCCGTCGGGATAGCTACTCTGATAATTATTTTATGATTATCCACTTTATAATGATTCAAAAAAAGGGGTCACCAGTCCTGAATTTTTTTTACGGGGATTGCTTCACTGACAGGGACCAGGGTGAAGGGTTTGTCCTGTCAGCAAACAGGCCTGCGTCGGGGGCGGGAAAAAGTAAACACATCATAACCTACTGCATACACGCCGCTTGTGATGGGTGCATGAAAGGCCATTTGTTTTGTATGTGTTAGAATGTTAGCCATGTTTACAACAAGTTGTAAATTAGAGAACAAATGTATAATATTAATTGCTTTTTTGTCATAAATTTTTTGTTATAAAATAAATTTTATGGATTCTGAAAATGTTTCTTTATCCGAACAACCGTTAGAACAAATGAACTCAATAAAACCCTTTTCAGGAATCAGAAGATTTACCAGGACAATTCTTGTTGTTTTGGCTCTTGGTCTGATCATATTTATTTACTTCCGTTTTTTCTTTGTTTTTGGTGATGGTGTAAAAAGCGGACACCTGAATTATGCAGTTAAGAAGGGGAATCTATTTAAAACGTATGAAGGCAAACTGATACAGGAAGGATACAGGAGTAAAACAGCAGGTGCAATACAGTCATACGAGTTTGAATTCTCAATAAAAAGCAAAGCAATCTATGATATCTTGTCGGCTAATAGTGGAAAGCGGTTCGATCTACATTACAAGGAATACCATGGTGTAGTACCCTGGCGAGGAAATACAAAATATATAGTGGACAGTATCATTTCTATGAAAGATCAGTAAGATTATTTTTTAGCATAAAGAAGAAATATAGCCGGACGTTTATGAATGTCTGGCTTATTTTTTTGCCATTCTTCAATTGTCATTGTTTTGATCCATTCATTTTTCCCTGTGATATCCACTGCAATACATAAACTGGCATATTTAACGCAAGTTTTCAATAACGCCTCTATTAATTGGTTATTTCTATAAGGTGTTTCAATAAAGATTTGTGTGCAATCTCTTTTTATAGAATCTGTTTCCAGTTCTTTAATTGCTTTTTCTCTTTCTTTTGTTTCTATTGGCAAGTATCCATGAAACTGGAATTGCTGTCCATTCATTCCGCTTGCCATCAATGCCAGCAAAATTGAATTGGGGCCTACCAGTGGTTTTACAGTCACATTCATTTGCTGGGCAATTGCAATGAACTGTTGACCGGGATCAGCAACACCCGGGCAACCGGCTTCACTTACTATTCCGATTGTTTTACCTTCTTTAATTCTTTGTCTAAAGGTTTCAATGGCTGCAGTATCCTGCATGTTCACCCACTCGAAATCATCAATCACTATTTCCTGTCCGGGTAAAATTGTTTTCCATAATTGCTTGAAATAGCGACGGGTTGTCCTTTCATTCTCTGTAAGAAATACCTGGCAATTTTTTATTGCTTCTGTTATATAAATTGGAAATACATCCAGACTGTCTTCAGCTAATAATGATGGAATAAGATAAACAGTAGCACTCATTATCACTTGTTTTTTATCCGGTGTACACTTAATGTAGCAGCAATGATTGCGTAGGCAGGAGCCAGGATGATAATAATGTGCATCAGGTAAAATAGCAAACCATTGCCAATAGCCAGCCCTTTATGCCTGCCGATAAATGCGATACTTTGTGTAGGTGTGAGATTTGATCTGGCAAAACTGTAATCCAGCATAGAGAAACCGAAATAGTAACACTCCATAAGTAATGCAATGACAGGTGTTATCCATCCTACTACAGGGATCAGTGATAAAATAAGAAGTGCCAGCAGGTAAATAGATTGCCAACCACAATTTCGAAGTGCCAGCTTAATATTCCGGAAGCAATCTTTTTTTAATTCCTGCCAGTTGAAAGAATGTTCTTTACCTTCTATGATTGCTTCAGTTTTTTCACTTAGGTAAGCAAAAACAGGTGACCCAATTATCAGAATGATGTATTTGAAAAAGGAAAAATAGAAAAGCACAAGAATGAGACGGAGCATCATTCCGGTCATTACAAAGAGAAAGGTCAGCCACTCGTTTCTTTCCTGTTGCAGCCAGCTTTCAATTCTTAATTGGTTGCTGATCCACGATACAACAGCATCGGATGATTTCCAGAAAAAAAACATGCCGGCTATAAACAACAGAGTGTAAATGATACCCGGGCCGATGATCCATTTAAAAAATTTATGCTCACGGATAAACCGACGGGCCTCATCCCATGATTGAAATGCTATGACAATTTCTTTCAGCAAAGCCTTAATTTGGGTGGTAAATATAGCCATTAAGGAACAAGAGACAAGAAACAGGAAACAAGAATAAACTTGAAATGGAAAAATTACCGCTTGAATTTTATAACCGGAATAATGTACTGCAAATAGCCAGGGAGTTATTAGGAAAAATACTAGTAACAAATTTCAACAATAAAATAACGTCGGGTCGAATTGTTGAAACAGAAGCTTATAATGGAATAGTTGATAAAGCTTCTCATGCATTTGGTGAAAGAAGAACTAAAAGAACTGAAATAATGTATGCTGAAGGTGGTGTTTCATATGTGTACCTGTGTTACGGTATTCATCATTTGTTTAATGTAGTTACCAATCAAAAAGATATTCCGCATGCAATATTGATAAGGGCATTGGAACCAGTATCTGGAATAGAGGAGATGCTTAAAAGGGCCGGTAAAACGAAACCCGATTTTTCATTGACCAAAGGTCCCGGAAACCTGTCAAGGGCTTTAGGGATTTCTACTGTTCATACAGGTATTTCTTTATCAGAAAGCAAAATCTTTATTGCTGATGATGGATTCAGCTATGCTAAGAAGGAGATTGCATCTTCACCAAGAATCGGTGTGGCCTACGCTGCTGAGGATGCATTACTCCCTTATCGTTTTTTTGTAAAAGAAAATCGTTTTGTAAGCGGCAAATCAAAATAGGTTGTATTTTCCCATTTAAAATCTAAGGATTGAATAAATTACAAATCAAATTCATTTCGCTGCTGGCCGGTATCGTTATTTCTCTTTTTTTATATGTAGTTAATCCTTTTAATGTAGACGATACTGCTGCAAAAGTGCTGGCCATTGCAGGCTTAATGATCACCTGGTGGGTAACTGATGCGATACCAATGCCGGTGGTGGCTTTGTTGCCATTGGTGTTATTGCCATTATTGAATATTGCCAAATTAGAAACCACAGCAACACCATATGCCAATCCTGTCATTTTTTTATTCATGGGTGGTTTGATGCTGGGACTTGCTATTGAAAAATGGAACCTGCACAGAAGGATTGCATTAAACATAGTAAGAATAACGGGAACAAGCGGAAACAGGATCATTCTTGGATTTATTTTGGCTACTGGTTTGTTAAGTATGTGGCTAAGCAATACGGCAACAACAGTAATGATGCTGCCCATTGCTCTTTCAGTTATTCATGTAATGAAAGAAAATAACAGAGGGGAAGGTAATATTTCCAATTTTGCTCTTACTTTAATGCTTTCCATCGCCTATGCTTCCAATATTGGCGGCATTGCTACGATTGTAGGTACACCTCCAAATGTGGCTTATGTTGCTTATATCAATAAGAAGTATGAATATGATATTTCTTTTTTAAACTGGATAATGCTTTGTCTTCCAATTGCCCTTTTATTATTGGGTGCCATGTATTTTGTTATGGTAAAATGGCTTTTCCCAAACAGGATAAGGTCAGATGAAGGAACAAAAGAATTGATTCGAAGTGAGATCAGGCAATTAGGACCTTTATCTGTTCCTGAAAAAAGAGTAATGGTAATTTTTATTTGTACAGCTTTCCTATGGATATTCAGAAGTGTAATTAACGATATACAGAATACAGTAAAACTTGATGATACAATTATTGCAGTGATAAGTGGTATTTCATTATTCATTTGTCCTGCCGGTTCTGCTGGAGCAAAGAATAAAGTGGATAATAATGAAGCATTGCTGGAATGGGGCGACACCAGCAAACTTGCCTGGGGTATCTTATTACTTTTTGGTGGAGGAATAAGTCTTGCTAATGCAATGGAGAATGCAGGATTAATGGAACAATTAGGAGCATGGCTGGCTCAGTTTTCAGGGAATGCTTTTGTTTTGGTATTGGTAATCACCATTGTTTCTATGTTCATCAGCGAAGTAATGAGCAATATCGCACAGGTAATAGTTTTTGCACCGGTTATTTCTTCTTTGGCAGATGCAATTGGAGTAAGTCCGTTAGTGTTGGGTATTCCTATGGCTTTAGCTGCCAGTGTAGCAGGTATGATGCCGATGGGTACACCACCCAATGCAATAGTATTTGCCAGTGGTCATATCAAGTTCAGACAAATGGCAAAGGCTGGTTTTGTAATGAACCTGGTGGCTGTGGTTTTGATCACAGTCATTTGTTGGTTTCTGATCCCGTTGTTAATGAAAATGTAATAAATTCAAATGCTAAAAAAAGCGACATTATAAGAATGTCGCTTTTTTTTATGTGTAGAGAATTAATCTTAGAAACGGGGGCAATTCAACTTTTTGAAACTCGGATCAACAGGTTTCTTAATATAGATCAGCGATATTTCCATTCCACCCCTTGTGTTACTTGCTGGCTTCAGGCTGGAAGTATTGGCATCATAGGTGGCTCCGATATGAAGACCTGAAAACTCAAGACCAATATATGGAATTGCTGCATCATTAAAACGGTACCATGCACCGATATAAACATTCACGGGATTTTCTTCATTCTGGTTTACATTATACGAAAATGCTCCACCCGCAATGGTATTGTGTGCTTTCGCCTGAATGCTGTGATTAGCAGAGATATGCAGGGAATTATAGCTTCCTACAGGAATTTTTCCGCCGGCCTGTAATGTTGTTCTTGCATTCAATACAAACTGACCACCCTGGAAACTTTCTTTGGGTCTGTTAATGTGGTACATTGATGCACCTATATAGAAATTATTATAACCATTGGTTGTTCCGGAGTATAATATTCCTGCATTGATATCTACATAACTAACATTGATCTGGTTGTTTAAGAATATCTCACCAGTAGTTCCGGGAACAAATCCAAATGGGGTAAGTTCATCAGCAAATACAACCTTAGTTATGTCTAACCTTTTATTCAGGTAAGCACCCTGGAAACCTGCACTAATTGAATGATATCCATTTTCATCCAACCCTTTGTGATAGGCAAGTGAAAGACCTGCACCGTTTGTAACCAGCACACCATCACCGGCACGGTCTGTATAACCAAGTATACCAACTCCCATCTGGTCAATTTCAGGCAAATTATTTTTTAAAACACCAAAATCAACAGATGCTGTTTTGGTGACAAAAGCGTTGTTGATAGTGGGCCACTGGTTACGATAGTTTCCCGCTACACGGAATGTGCCATCAAATTTTCCGGTAAGGGCCGGGTTCAATGTAAGTGGTGAAGCAAAAAACTGGGAAAAGTTGGGATCCTGTGCATTTGTCACACTCACCATTGCTACACAAACGATAAGGGTAGAAATAATTTTTTTCATTTCAGCTATTATAGTTTTTTCTTTTCGAACAAGTGAGGGAGCAAAGTCTGTGCAGTTGAGCATGTAACGCTTTAATCATTTCAGAAATTGCTTTTTTGTTTTGTTGTCTCCTCTTTGTCCGGTACGAAACGGAAAAGTACAACTTTTTTAAGAGCTATTTTGTAGAAATATTGCTGCTTTTCAAATATAGAAGTTATCAACGGCCGATTGTCAAAAAGGATTCTAAAGTATTGGGATTCAGGTTTCCTGGATTTCAATTACGGGGCCATTGCTTTTCCTCACATCTGCACCTTTGTTCCAAAAGCCAGGTCGCCTGCATCCCCCAGTCCCGGAACGATATATCCTTTGGCGGTCAGTTCATCATCAATATCTCCACACCATATAGTAACGGAAGGCTCTTCTCTTTTTACATATTCAATTCCTACAGTACAGGCTATAGCACAAACAATATGAATTTCACGGGGGTTACCTTCTTCTTTTAAGTAGTGAATCGTTTTAACCAGTGATGAACCTGTTGCCAGCATAGGATCAGAAATAATGATGACCCTGTTCTCCAGTTCAGGGCATGATACATAATCAAGACTTATTTCAAAACTTCCGTCTTTATTGTGTTTACGGTAAGCAGAAATAAATGCATTATCGGCCTGGTCAAAGTAATTTAATAATCCATCGTGTAATGGAAGCCCGGCCCTAAGTATAGTAGCTAAAACGGGTTGTTCTTTCAAAACTTTATGTTCAGCAATGCCCAACGGAGTTTGAATTTCTTTTTTTACAAATGGCAGCACTTTACTTATTTCATAAGCAGCAACTTCACCTATCCGTTCAAGGTTACGACGAAACCGCATCCGGTCTGATTGTACATCAACATTACGTAGTTCTCCAACCCAATTACTTACCAATGAATGTTGCTGACTAAGATTTACTACCATAATTATTTAAAGTTATTGATTGAATATTGCCAGACAATCTAAATCTTTGTAAGGATCTGCTAACCTGAGCAAATCTAAAATCAAAAATCTGCAATCGAAAATCTAAAATAATTCTATGGTTTATCGGGCAATCGGTTTGATGAGTGGGAGTTCACTGGATGGACTGGATATAGCATATGCAGAATTTCAGGAGCAAGCTGGTAATTGGAATTTTGAATTGATAAATACAGATTGTTATCCCTATTCAGATGAATGGGTTTCAAAATTGCAAAATGCCATTAGTCTGTCTGCAAGAGATTATCAGTTATTGCATACAGAATATGGCCATTATACCGGGGAACAGGTTAATAAGTTTATGGAAACAAATCAGCTTCATTATAAGGTGGCTGTAATTGCATCACATGGCCACACAACATTTCACATGCCCGGAAAAAAAATGACCGCCCAGTTGGGTGATGGAGCTGCCATAGCTGCCAAAACTCAGTTACCCGTGGTTACCGATCTGAGAGCTGTTGATGTTGCCTTTGGTGGCCAGGGAGCTCCAATTGTTCCGATAGGAGAAAAAATGTTACTGAGTGAATATGACTATTTCCTGAACCTGGGTGGTATAGCAAATATTTCATCTAATGCCGATAAGTATATTGCATTTGATGTTTGCCCGGCTAACAGGGTATTGAATATGCTTGCAAAAGATGCCGGAAAAGAGTTTGATGATGGCGGAGCAATGGCAGAAATGGGCGACGTAAATGATGACCTGTTAGAGAATTTAAACCAGCTCGAATATTACAAAAGAAGTTTTCCAAAATCACTGGCCAATGATTTTGGTACAGATGTAATTTATCCAATGATAAAGGATCATGGACTCAGCACAAATGATGCATTAAGGACATTTACTGAACATATTTCATTTCAGATCAGTAAATCTCTGAGTTCTCCGGGCATGCAGCATGGTAAAACCGAAAAAAGAAAACTTCTTGTAACGGGTGGTGGAGCTCACAATAAATTCCTGGTAAGCGATTTGAGTAAGAAATTGAAAAAACTGAATATCGAAGTAGTTGTTCCGGATATTAATCTAATTAATTTTAAGGA
>CAYVSH010000084.1:0-13444 GCA_964453625.1 uncultured Chitinophaga sp. | reverse complement strand
GTTTGATCAATACTTTGGCAGCACCTTCTTTAGCCCACTGATCATGAGGGATAGTACCCTTCATAACAGGAACTTTGATCAGGTTCTTCTTTGCATCTTCAATTCCTTTGGTGATTGCTTCCTGCACTTCTTTGGCTTTACCCAAACCATGGCCTACAACTCCATTTTCGTTTCCTACAACAACCAGTGCAGAGAAACTGAAGGCACGGCCACCTTTTGTAGTTTTTACTACACGGTTGATGGCAACTACTTTATCTTTCAGTTCCAGGTCTCCGGCTTTCACCTTGTTTACGTTAAACTTTGACATTTATACTTGTAATTAAAAGTTTGAAAGTTGTTTGATTAAAATTTAAGTCCGCCTTCTCTTGCTCCATCAGCTACAGATTTGACACGGCCATGATAGAGATAACCACCACGGTCAAATGTTACATCATTGATTCCCAACGCAACTGCTTTTTTAGCAATCGCTTCACCTACCATTTTGCTCTTATCCACTTTGTTGGCCTTCTGAGCTTTGATATCCTTATCTTTTGAAGATGCAGATGCCAATGTAACTCCGCTTCCATCATCAATCAACTGCACATAGATATCTGTATTGCTTCTGAAAACAGACAATCTTGGCTTTTGAGCTGTTCCTTCACCGATCTTCCTGCGAACACGGTAACGGATGTTTTGTCTTCTTTGTGATTTAACTTTTGGATTCATCTTATTTTATTTTCGATCCTGATGCTGCCAGGATTCAATTTTTATTTAATTATTTACCAGCCGCTTTACCAGCTTTTTTACGAACAACCTCACCCACGTAGCGAACACCTTTTCCTTTGTATGGTTCTGGTTTACGTAAGCTTCTTAATTTTGCTGCTACCTGACCAATCAATTGCTTATCTATACCTTCTAATGCTATTGTCGGGTTCTGTCCTTTTTCCTGCGCAGTAGCCACTTTTAATTCTTTAGGCACTTCAAAAATGATATTGTGAGAATAACCTAAAGCAAGATCCAATACATTTCCCTGGTTTGCGGCTTTGAAACCCACCCCAATTAACTCAAGCTTTCTTTCAAACCCATCAGTTACACCTTTTACCATGTTGGCAATAAGTGATCTGTACAACCCATGCATGGCACGGTGACGAATCTGGTCTGTCGGACGGGCAAATGTTATTGTACCATCTTTCACTTCAACAGTGATGTCACGATCAATAGCCTGTTTCAATTCACCTTTTGGTCCTTTTACTGTAACCACATTATCTTTTCCTACTGAAATAGTAACACCTGCAGGAGCGACAATCTGTTGTTTACCTATACGAGACATAATTTCTATTTTTTTATTTTGTGTTTTACTGACCGGTCAGCTTAGTATAGTTTCAGCTTAATGTATCAGCAACTTTTTACTTATTAATAAACATAACAAAGAACCTCACCACCTACGTTCTGAGCTTTTGCTTCTTTATCCGTCATTACTCCTTTAGAAGTAGAAAGTATTGCTACACCCAGACCATTTTTTACTCTCTTAAATTCAGAAGGAGAAGCATACTGGCGAAGACCAGGACGGCTAACTCTTTCCATACTTTGTATAGCTGGCACCTTTGATGTAGGATCGTACTTCAAAGCAATCTTGATAATACCTTGCTTGTTATCATCCTCAAACTTATACTTCAGGATATAACCTTGCGCATACAAGATCTCAGTCATACGCTTCTTAAGGTTAGAAGCAGGAATATCCACTACACGATGGCCTGCCATCTGTGCATTACGTATTCTCGTCAGGAAATCTGCTATAGGATCTGTTACCATTTTATTTCAATTAATCAGTTCAAAATTTTGTTTGCTATGCTCATTGCCGGAGCAGATGAGTTATAGTATTAATTTTTACCAGCTTGCTTTTTTAAGCCCTGGGATTTTTCCATTCAATGCCATGTCTCTAAGCATGATACGGGAGATACCGAAGTATCTTACATATCCTCTTGGACGACCAGTGATCTGGCAACGGTTTTTCAAACGAACCTTTGAAGAATTCTTTGGCATTTCGTCCAAAGCTTTCCAATCGCCGGCTTTTTTCAACTCAGCTCTTTTTTCTGCATGCTGAGCTACCATCTTCTCTCTCTTCCGTTGTCTGGCTGATATTGATGTTTTTGCCATGTTTATTTATTTCTTTTAGTTAGAATTATTCTTTGCGTTTTTAAAAGGCATTCCCAGCTCTTTCAGCAACTCGTATGCTTCTTCATCAGAATTTGCAGTAGTTACAAAAGTGATGTCAAGACCGGTAATCTTATTTACCTTATCTATATCAATCTCAGGGAAAATGATTTGCTCAGTAACACCCATTGTATAGTTACCACGGCCATCAAATGATTTTTCATTTACGCCTTTAAAGTCACGAACCCTTGGCAATGCAACAGAGATAAGACGATCAAGAAATTCAAACATCTTTACTCCACGCAAAGTCACTCTTGCACCAATCGGCATGTTTTTACGCAGCTTAAAGTTTGAAATGTCTTTTTTAGACATCGTAGCCACTGCTTTCTGACCAGAAATAGTTGTTAACTCTTCAAGAGCAATATCAACAAGTTTCTTATCAGTTACAGCTCCGTTTACACCGCGGTTCAAACAAATCTTTTCCAGCTTTGGTGCCTGCATTACAGTTTCGTAGCTGAATTTTTTTACCAGGGCAGGTACTACTTCTTTAGTGTACTTTTCTGCCAGTCTTGGGGTATAATTTTTTGTACTCATTATTTTTTACCTCCCTGCTTTGAAGTTTTGAAAACCCTTTCAGTTTTCCCGTCTTTTCTTACTCTTGTTATCCTTGCACCTGCTTTTTGAGCCGGATCCCAAAGCATAACATTGCTGATATGAATAGGAGCTTCAATTTTTTGAATACCACCTTTGGTATTCTGAGCAGATGGTTTTGTGTGCTTTGTTTTAATGTTTACACCTTCTACTATTACTTTTCCTTCGTCCACTAAAACTTCTTTTACAGCACGGGGTTTCGATAAATCCTTATCGTTACCGGTAATCACCACTACATTATCTCCTTTACGGATATTGTACTTGGGCTTAAATCTTGCTTTCATTTTATCTTTCATTAATGGGTTGAACCCTTTTGATCAATTATAATACTTCAGGTGCCAGTGAAACAATTTTCATATATCCTTTATCACGAAGCTCCCTGGCTACTGGCCCAAAAATACGGGTACCTCTTGGCTCATCTGACTGGTTTAAGATCACTACTGCATTGTCGTCGAAACGGATGTATGAACCATCTTTACGACGCAGTTTGTTTGTAGTGCGAACGATAACAGCTTTTGCAACTGTACCTTTCTTGATACCACCTGCAGGCATTGCATCCTTTACAGTAACTACAATCTTATCGCCAATTTTTGCATAACGCTGACCGCTGTTGCCCAGTACACGGATACAAAGCACCTCTTTGGCACCACTGTTGTCCGCAACTTTTAACCGGCTTTCTTGCTGAATCATCTTATTTCGATTTTAGATCTCAGATTGCAGATTTTAGATTTAATCTTTAACCCGAAACGATTTTATTTTTAGATTGCTATTGACAATCGCAATTCTGAAATTGTCAATCTGCGATTCTTTACTTAACTTTTTCAACTACTTCCACCAATCTCCAACGCTTTGTTTTGCTAAGCGGACGGGTTTCCATGATCCTTACCACATCACCAATGCTGCACTCATTCTTATCATCATGTGCATGAAACCTGGTTGACTTCTTTACGAACTTACCATAGATAGGGTGCTTTACTTTTCTTTCTACCTCAACAGTAATGGTCTTTTCCATTTTGTTGCTGGTTACCACACCTAATTTGGTCTTTCTTAAATTTCTTGCTTCCATTATTACTGGCTTTATTATGCTTGTTGTTGCTTTAACTTTAATTCCGTTTTCAGGCGGGCAATATCCCTGCGAACAGCACGGATCACCATTGGATTCTCCAGCGGAGAAATAGCCTGTGCAAATTCCAGTTTCTTTAACCGTAATTTGTCCTCCTGGATACGAGCCAGTAGATCCTGTTCACTCATTACCCGGATGCTTTTTACAAAATCTGCTTTCTTTGACATCTTTATTCGTTTATTAATTATTACGCTGTAACCAAATCACGGCGTACAATAAATTTTGTTTTGATTGGTAATTTACCAGCTGCTAATGCCAATGATGCACGGGCCACCTTTTCATCAACGCCATCTACTTCAAAGATGATACGACCTGGTTTTACCACTGCGGCCCAATATTCCAGGTTACCCTTACCTTTACCCATTCTCACCTCTGCAGGCTTCTTGGTAATTGGCTTATCAGGGAAAATGCGTATCCACACATTACCTTCTCTTTTCATTTCACGGGTCAATGCCTGACGGGCTGCTTCAATCTGGCGATCGGTGATCCAATGCTGGTCCAATGCTTTTAAGGCAAAAGTTCCAAAAGCAATGGTTGTACCTCTCTTTGCGTCGCCTTTCATGCGACCTTTCTGCATCTTCCTGTGTTTAGCTCTTTTCGGTTGTAACATTGTATAAAATTTCTAGTTACTGATTTCTTGTTTGTTTCAATTAATTTCTTCTTCCGCCGCCTCTTCTGTCTCCTCCACCTCTTCTGTCATCACGACGATCACCACGGTCATCTCTTCTTTCTCTTCTTTCGCCACCCGGTCCTTCGTTCTTACCACCGGCAATGATGTTAGGGTTCAAATCTCTCTTCGCCAAAACTTCACCTTTACATATCCAAACCTTGATACCGATCTTTCCGTAAACAGTCTGAGCAAAAACATTTGCATAGTCTATATCCATACGGAAAGTATGTAGTGGCACACGGCCTTGTTTGAATTCTTCGCTACGGGCAATTTCAGAACCACCTAAACGACCACTCAGTTTAACTTTGATTCCTTCTGCACCCATTCTCAAAGAGGAAGCGATAGCCATCTTGGTAGCTCTCTTGAAATTGATACGGTTCTCGATCTGGCGGGCAATTGTATCGCCAACGATCATCGCATCAAGCTCAGGTCTGCGGATCTCCAGAATATTGATCTGAACATCTTCTTTACCTGTTAATTTCTTCAACTCTTCTTTGATACGATCAACTTCTCCGCCACCTTTACCAATGATGATACCTGGCTTAGAAGTGTGAATCGTAACGATCAGTTTACCCAAAGTTCTCTCAATAACGATTTTAGAGATACCACCCTTGTTGATACGGGCATTCAGGTAAGTTCTGATCTTATGATCTTCGATCAGTCTAGTAGCATAGTTCTTTTTATCTGCGTACCAGTTAGATTCCCATCCACGGATGATGCCTAACCTGTTACCAATCGGATTTGCTTTTTGACCCATGTTATTGGTTTATTAATTCGTTTAGTTTTTATTTTCTTCTTTAGTATCCACTATCACTGTTACATGATTGCTGCGTTTGCGAACCCTGTATCCACGGCCTTGCGGAGCCGGACGCATACGTTTTAAAGTTCTTGCACCGTCAACCATGATTGTTTTTACTATAAGCTGGCTTTCATCACCACCTTCATTCTTCTGCTTCCAGTTACTGATAGCACTTAATACTAACTTGCGAAGCGGAACTGCTGAATCTTTTGGATTATGCTCCAGTTCTGCCAATGCTCTATCCACTTTCATACCGCGGATAAGGTCAACAAGTAACCGCATTTTACGGGGTGATGTGGGATGATTTCTCAGTTTAGCTACTGCTTCCATTGTTATTAGTTTCTTTATTAACCTTCTTTTTTAGAGTGTCCTTTGAAATGACGGGTTGGTGCGAATTCACCTAATTTATGACCTACCATAAATTCAGTTACATACACGGGGATGAACTTGTTACCATTATGAACAGCAAAAGTGTGTCCCACAAAGTCAGGTGAAATAGTAGAGCGGCGGCTCCAGGTCTTGATTACACCTTTCTTGTTTTTACCTTCATTCATAGCCAGCACCTTGTTTTCAAGATGAGAAGCTATATAAGGACCTTTTTTAATCGAACGAGCCATTTGTTATTTCAGATTTAAGATTTCAGATGTAAGATTAAATACTCTATCGGATGATTTAATCTTACATCAATAATTTTATTTTGACAGTTTTGATCCGTTCTTTCTTTGAATAATCATCTTGTCGCTTCCTTTTCCTTTTGTTCTTGTTTTCAGACCTCTTGAGTACTGACCGTTTCTGCTACGAGGCTGCCCTCCGGAAGCTCTACCTTCACCACCTCCCATCGGGTGATCTACCGGGTTCATGGCAACACCACGAACTCTTGGTTTGATACCCTTCCATCTGTTGCGGCCAGCTTTACCCATGCTCTGTAAGAAGTGGTCGCTGTTGCTAACCACACCAACTGTAGCACGGCAGTTAACCAATATTTTTCTTAATTCGCCAGAAGGCATTTTTAATACAGCATATTTTTCTTCCTTGTTTGCCAATTGCGCAGAAGATCCTGCACTACGGGCCAATTTACCACCCTGACCAGGCTGCATTTCTATATTGTGAATGTTAGTACCCAAAGGCATGTTCTTCATTGGAAGAGCATTACCAACTTCTGGAGCAACATTTTCACCACTTTCAACTTTAGCACCTACTTCTAACCCTTGTGGTGCAAGTATGTAACGCTTTTCTCCATCTGCATAAACCACTAAAGCGATAAATGCTGTACGGTTTGGATCATATTGAATAGATTCTACAGTAGCAATTCCCTCTTTATTTCTTTTAAAATCTATGATACGGTACTTTTTCTTGTGTCCACCACCTCTATAACGCATAGACAGGTGACCTGAAGAATTGCGTCCGCCAGTTCTTGGTTTTGCTTCAACCAGGCTCTTTTCAGGAACATTGGTTGTTACTTCCGCATAGGCGTTTCCGATTCTCCAACGAGTTCCAGCTGTAACAGGTTTAAATTTTCTTAATGCCATTTCTTTAAATTCTAATTTTTAAATTTCAACACTTCGCGGCGGTTGATTGCCATACTTTAGTTAAGGGTTAGATGTTTGAATAAAGATCAATTGTTTCACCCTCAGCTACGGTTACATAAGCTTTTTTATATGCAGGCTTACGACCTTTTAAAATACCGGCTTTTGTAAAGCGGCTTCTGTCTTTTGCAGGAGATACAGCAGTGTTAACACTGGTTACTGTAACGCCATAAAAAGTTTCTATCGCTTTTTTAATTTCCAGTTTGTTTGACTTCCTGGCCACTTTGAAAGCATAGCGACGCAAAGTTTCTTGCTGAGCATTTGCTTTTTCGGTCAAAATCGGTTTTATTAATACATCAGAAGGATTCATTTCTTATTCTTTAAAATGTTTTTAATTATGCTTCTGCTTTTTCTTCTTCTGTGAAAATCTTAGCAGCACTTTCCGTCATGATCAATACTTCTGAATTAACGATGTCGTAAGTATTAATATCGCTTAATAATACACCTAATACAGAAGGCACATTACGCATTGAAAGTTGAACGTTCTCATTATTCTCAGGCATGATGAACATTGCTTTTTTATCAGCAACTTTCAAACTACCCATGATATCCATAAAGCTTTTTGTTTTTGGAGAATCCAAGACGATATCTTCTACAACAACAATAGCATTATCTTTTGCTTTGTAACTTAAAGCAGAAATTTTAGCCAGGTCTTTAACCTTACGGTTAAGCTTAATGTTGTAAGCATGAGGTTTTGGACCGAAGATGGTACCACCACCCTTATATAAAGGATTACGGATATTACCCTTACGGCTTCCACCTGTACCTTTCTGACGGTGAAGCTTGCGGCTGGCGCCTTGTACTTCAGCACGGGTCTTCACTTTATGTGTACCCTGGCGTTGTGCAGCAAGGTATTGCTTAACAGCAAGGTATATAACATGATTGTTTGGTTCTGCACCAAATATATCTTCAGGCAACTCTACCGTTCTTCCGGTTGATTTTCCTTTTGTATTTAAAACTTGAACTTGCATTTTATTTTCTTTTTTGTTTCAGAACTGAATTCTGAAAACTATTATTTCTGAATTAAAACAATAGAGCCGTTATGACCTGGAACTGATCCACTAACCAGGATATAATTTTTCTCTGGGAAAATTTTAACTACACTCAGGCCTTTCATTTTTACACGGTCATTACCCATACGACCTGCCATTTTCATTCCCTTCATTACTCTTGAAGCGTCTGATGAGTTACCTAATGAACCCGGAGCTCTTTGACGGTCATGCTGCCCGTGAGACTGCTGACCCACACCATGGAAACCATGACGCTTTACAACACCCTGGAAACCTTTTCCTTTAGTTGTACCAACTACTTCAACTTTATCGCCTTCGGCGAAAATGTCAAGAGTGATGGTTTCACCAATATTTTTTTCAATGGAATAGTTGCGGAATTCTTTTGTAAACTTCTTTGGAGCTGTCTGAGCTTTTGCGAAGTGATTAACTTCTGCTTTTGTGGAGTGCTTTTCTTTTTTATCGCCAAATGAAAGCGAAAGTGCATTGTACCCGTCAGACTCGGTTGTTTTAACCTGGGTAACTACGCAAGGACCTGCTTCGATAATCGTACAGGCGGTTTGTTTGCCCGAAGGATCGAAGATGCTGGTCATCCCAACTTTTTTCCCAATAATACCTTTCATGGTTGTTCAATTTATGCCTGCAAGGTTATTGGGACATTTCAGACTTGGTAGTCTGAACTTCAATCCCCGTTTGCCACCGACCTTTTCCTTTCTGGGGAAGTACCGGCAGTAAACAAACCCTGAATGGCTTGTTTTATGTTTATCGGCCAGAGCTCTTTTTTCTTGCCAGAGCAAAATTGAGAGTTAGCTAAAATTTAAAATTCAATTTATAAGAACTAATGAGGCCATGCCTCTTTCTTTTCTTTATTCTACGCTTTGATCTCTACTTCAACACCACTAGGCAAATCAAGCTTACTTAATGCATCCACAGTTCTTGAACTTGACGTGTAGATATCCAGCAGACGCTTATGCGTAGCAAGCTGAAACTGCTCACGGCTTTTCTTGTTAACGTGTGGTGAACGCAGTACGGTAAATATCTTACGGCGGGTAGGCAAAGGAATAGGACCTGTAACCACTGCGCCAGTACTACGTACTGTTTTTACGATCTTCTCTGCTGATTTATCAACCAGGTTGTGATCGTAAGACTGTAATTTTATTCTGATTCGCTGCGACATGTATGAAAACCCAATTTTCTTTTGGGAGTGCAAAGGTAGGGGTGAGAGCCATTCCATCCAAATACTTGTAGAATATTTTTAGCCCTGTGGACAAACTATTTTTCAAATCGCAATTTTCAACCTATTAGATTGACTTTCAGGCTTAACTTACGCCGGAAATGGAAAATAAAGAAGAAAAAAATAACCGGCTCCCAAAATGGCTAAGCTTCATTCTAAAAATTGCCATTTCCATCGCCTGTTTATGGTATGTTTCGGGCAAGATAGACTTCAGTAAAGCAGGCCATACCCTCAAAAATGCCAATTGGCTTTTTCTTTTTTATGCAACATTGGCCTTTGTTGCTTCAAAAGTTGTAGCTGCAATCAGGTTGAACCTGTATTTTAAGAACATTAATATTCATTTACCATCCCACCAAAATCTGAAACTTTATTGGCTGGGTATGTTTTACAATCTTTTTCTGCCGGGATCTATTAGCGGGGATGCATATAAAGTAATCTTACTGAAAAAAAAGTATGATGCACCATATAAAAAAACGTCTGCTGCTGTTTTATTAGACCGGTTTAGCGGCTTGTTAGGATTGGGCCTTATATTGGCAGTTTATAGCATACTTGTAGTTGAAAATACATTTTACATTGCTGCAATTGTAACCAGCTCCCTATTTGCAGTTCTTATGCTGTATATCATTATCTACAGGTGGATGAAAGACTTTGTTCCAAGCTTCCTCCCCGCACTTTTTTTGGGAATAGTCGTGCAGGCCATCCAGGTACTATGTGTTTACTTTATTATGGGAGCAGTGGGAATCCCGGCCCATGCAACTGAATATATCTTTATTTTCCTTGTTTCATCTGTGGTTTCAGTATTACCACTAACCATCGGTGGTCTTGGTATCCGTGAAATTGTATTCCTGGAAGGTTCAAAGTTTTTTGGATTATTGCAGGAGACATCTGTAGTCATCAGCCTGCTATTTTATCTTATTACATTAGCGACATCAGCGATTGGTTTGATATACATCTTCAATGACCCCTTGAAAAAGAAGGGACCCAGTATTAACTGAGCCCCAAATTCAAATACTGTTTTTCATAACTGTTACCTGAGCACCTATAGAATCTTAAAAACGGGTCAAATCCATTTAATTTTAGCAAATACAATGCCGCAGCCTCAGTTGTGGAATAAAAAATCCCGTCTCGTTTAAACCGAGACGGGATTGTATAATTATAGAATATCAAATCGATTTATGCACTCACTTTTCCTTTCACTTTCGCAATCACTTCTTCAGCGATATTCGTTGGTGCTGGATTATAGTGAGAGAACTCCATTGTAGAAGAGGCACGGCCAGAACTCAATGAACGAAGTTGTGTAACATAACCAAACATTTCACTCAATGGAACTTTTGCTTTAATTACTTCTGCACCTGCTCTTGTATCCATTCCTTCCAACATTCCACGACGACGGTTCAGGTCACCAGTAACATCTCCCATATATTGTGCTGGCGTAATAACTTCAACTTTCATTATTGGCTCAAGTAATACCGGTTTAGCTTTTCTTGCTGCTTCACGGAATCCTTGCTTGGCACACAATTCAAATGACATTGAATCAGAGTCTACAGCGTGGAAGCTACCATCAAATACCCTGATCTTCATATTGTCAACAGGATAGCTGGCCAATACACCCGTTGTCATTGACTGCTCAAATCCTTTCTGAATGGCAGGAACAAATTCACGGGGAATTGAGCCTCCAAAAAGATCATTGACGAACTGATAATGCTTATCAGGATTTTCAGCTTTCCATTCAGCATCTACAGGACCTAGGCTAAATTGAATATCCGCAAACTTACCACGACCACCTGTTTGTTTTTTCAATGTCTCACGGTGTTCAACAGTAGCCTGGAAAGCTTCTTTATATGCCACCTGCGGTGCACCCTGGTTCACTTCAACTTTAAATTCACGACGCATACGATCAATAATGATCTCCAGGTGTAGCTCACCCATCCCACGAAGAATGGTCTGACCTGTTTCCTCATCCGTATTTACACGAAGTGTAGGGTCTTCTTCTACGAGTTTGGCAATTGCCATACCCATCTTATCTACGTCAGCCTGTGTTTTTGGCTCAACCGCAACTGCGATTACCGGCTCAGGGATAAACATATTCTCCAAAGTGATCGGATGATTCTCATCGCATAATGTATCACCTGTTTTAATTTCTTTGAATCCAACTGCTGCACCGATATCACCAGCTTCAATAAAGTCAATCGGGTTTTGCTTATTGGCAAACATCTTCATGATACGGCTGATCCTTTCTTTTTTGCCACTTCTTACATTTAATACATAAGAACCAGCGTCCAAATGACCAGAATAACACCTGAAGAATGCAAGACGACCAACAAACGGGTCAGTCATAATTTTAAATGCCAAAGCAGCAAACGGAGCTTTAGGATCTGGCTTGCGGGTAATCTGTTCACCACTATCAGGGTCAGTACCAACTGTATCAGGAATATCCAATGGAGAAGGGAGGTAACGACAAACCGCATCCAATGCAGTTTGTACCCCTTTATTCTTAAATGAAGAACCACACATCATAGGAACGATGCTCAGATCAACAGTTGCTTTACGAACTGCTTCATGAATCTCATCTTCAGTGATCGTATCAGGATTATCGAAGAATTTTTCCATTAAACTATCATCATATTCAGCTACTGCTTCTACTAATTTAGCTCTCCATTCTTTTGCTTCTTCAACCATATCAGCAGGAATATCAATTTCGTCAAAAGTCATTCCTTCTGTTTCCATATGCCAGATGATACCTTTCATTTTGATAAGGTCAACCACACCTTTAAAATCATCTTCAGCGCCAATTGGCAACTGAAGAGGAACGGCTTTTGAGCCCAGCATATCTTTTACCTGCTTTACAACCATCAGGAAGTCAGCACCGGCACGGTCCATTTTGTTTACAAACCCGATACGTGGAACACCATAACGGTTAGCCTGGCGCCAAACAGTCTCAGATTGTGGTTCTACACCATCCACGGCAGAAAATAATGCAATAAGTCCATCCAATACCCTCATTGAACGTTCTACCTCAACGGTAAAGTCAACGTGGCCCGGAGTATCAATAATATTAAATGAATATGGTTTGGTGGCTGCTGTTGCTTTCCCTTTTTCAGTAGGGAAATTCCACTGGCAACTTACAGCGGCAGAAGTAATTGTGATACCCCTTTCCTTTTCTTGTTCCATCCAGTCGGTAGTAGCTGCACCATCGTGTACTTCACCTATCCGGTGGATCATCCCGGTGTAACGCAGGATACGTTCTGTCGTTGTTGTTTTTCCGGCATCAATGTGAGCCGCAATACCAAAGTTTCTTTGAAATTTTAAATCTGCCATGACTGCTTATTTACAGTTGTTTAATGCTTAATGAATAATAAAACCGTTTAGGTTTTGGAGGCGCAAAGGTAGGGGAAAAAGGCCGATTAATTTAGCTTAATAAATTCTTGGCAAATACTGTGGATAAAATGAAATACCGGAAGGTTTAGAGATAATAAAAATGTCCCGGTTTTAAAACCGGGACATTCAATTACAATCAAATATTTTCTTATCTAAAATAGCTTAAAGTCAATTCTGAACGACGGTTTTGTGCTTTACCTGCAGCCGTTTTGTTGGTTGCAATTGGCTTCAGTTCACCATGACCAGTCGCTGTTATACGGCTTTCATCTATACCTTTACTTACGAGGTAATTCTTAACAGTGTTAGCCCGGTTTTCACTTAAAGTCTGGTTCATCTCTTCAGAGCCATCGCTATCAGTATGTCCATCAATGGCAAGCAACATATCAGGATTATCTTTCATAATCGCTACCACATCATTCAGTCCTTTGAAAGATGAGCTTTTCAATGTGTATTTACCAGTATTGAATAGAATGTTCTTAGCTGCAATTTCAATTCTCTTTTTAACTTCTGGTTTAATCTCAGGGCATCCAAAGTTTTCAACTGTACCCTTCAGTTTAGGGCACCTGTCTTCCTCATCATTTATTCCATCCCCATCAGTATCAGGTATCGGGCAACCCTGGTAACGGGCAACTCCTGCTACAGTCGGACATTTGTCTTCTTCATCATTAATTCCATCGCCATCGGTGTCTGGAATTGGGCAACCCTGGTAACGGGCAACTCCTGCTACAGTTGGACATTTGTCTTCTTCATCATTTATTCCATCACCATCAGTATCTGGTATCGGACAACCCTGATACTTGGCTACGCCTTTTACGGTTGGGCATTTATCTTCATCGTCAATAATTCAGTCTCCATCAGTATCT
>CAYVSH010000083.1:359-13451 GCA_964453625.1 uncultured Chitinophaga sp. | reverse complement strand
CCAAGAACATATTTGCTTACCGGATGATCTGTAAGGATACCATTGAGGATAAGATTTTGCAACTACAGGAAAAGAAAAGGGCATTGGCCAAAGACATTATCTCTGACGATTCTTCGTTTGTGAAGACATTGACAAGAGAAGATGTTGAGTACTTGTTCAGCTAAGCCCATTATCTCCAAATCAGAAAATCTGCACATTTCCTAAATAATTAACAATCTCCGAAGGTTGAAAAGGCTTCTTACGTCTATTTTCGTACACTTATTTGACTGAATATGAAGAAGATTTTTACCTTATCCTTGCTTTTATCGGTGATTTTCATAGAGGCCAACGCCCAAAAGGCTGATGGGACGATCAAAGGAAAACTGGTTGACTCAACCAGTAAACAGCCAATTTCCGATGCCACCGTATCGGTAATGAACGCCAAAGACTCAAGCCTGGCCACATTTACACTTACAAATAAAACCGGGGCCTTTGAAGTAAAAGGGTTGGCCGAAGCCAATTACTATCTTATCATCAGCCACAAAAGTTATGACCCGTTCAGTAAACCATTCACCATTTCTGCTACAGAAAAATCAATAGACCTTGGCAATGTTTTCCCAGGCACAAGTGGTAAATCGCTGGCTAATGTAACTATCAGTTCCTATGTACCAATACAGGTAAAAGATGATACGGTTCAATTTAATGCCTCCGCATTTAAAACAAAACCCAATGCAACAGTAGAAGACCTGCTAAAAAAATTACCGGGTGTAGAAGTGGATAAGGAAGGAAATGTAAAAGCACAGGGAGAAGATATTCAGAAAGTATATGTGAACGGAAAAGAGTTTTTTGGTAATGATCCTAAATTGGCAACCAAAAATCTTACAGCCGATATGGTCGAAAGCATCCAGGTATTTGATGATATGAGTGACCAGGCCAAGTTCACCAAGATAGATGATGGCAGCCGCTCCAAGACAATCAACATTCAATTAAAGAAAGATAAGAACAAAGGGGTTTTTGGAAGAGCATTGATTGCCGGTGGCAGCAATGACCGCTATGAAGGCAATTTATCTTTCAACAGATTTAATAATGACAGAAGGATCTCAGTATTATTTAATGGCAACAATATTAACAAGCAGGGATTTTCTTTTTCAGACATCATCAGCTCTATGGGCGGCTTCAGTGGTTTTGGCGGTGGTGGAAGAGGTGGCGGAGGCTTTAGTGGCGGCGGCGGCGGTAGTTTTGGTGGTATGCAAATGGTAAGTGGCCGTGGTGGATTTGGAAATATTTTTGGCGGCACTGGTTCTACAGGTATTATCCGGTCGCTTTCCACGGGAATCAATTATACTGATGTATGGGGAAAGAAGATCAAAGTAAGTGGTAGTTATTTCTTCTCTAATAGTAACCCGGTTCAGGAACAGGATATTTTCAGGCAAACCATATTTTCAGATTCTGTGGCTTTGCTTAGCAGGATTACAAACTCAGACAATATAAATCAGAACCATCGTTTCAACCTGAGAATGGAATACCAGATTGACTCTGCTAATTCTATTATCTATATTCCATCGTTAACTTTTCAAAAGTCTGAGAACTTCAGTAATGATACTTCCTTAGTAATGGCGGATGTGGCTAATGGTAAATATAAAGCATCAACCAGCAGGGCAACGAACACCAATGAGAGGGATGGCTTTACTTTTTCTAATAATATACTCTTCCGTCACAAATTCAAAAAAACAGGACGTACACTAACACTTGGCTGGAACAATTCATTTGGAAACAGTAACAGCGATGGTTTTACACATTCAGACAACCAATTGTTCCGACAGGATGGTTCTATTTTCAATAGCTTTTTCCAGGATCAGCAGAATATGCAGAAGTCTACAAATAATAACAATGTTGTAAGTGCTTCTTATACGGAATCTTTCGGCCTGAATAAATTACTGGAATTAAATTATGCTTATACCAATAATGTAAGCACTTCCGAAAGAAAGGCCTATGACTATAATAGTAATTCCGGTAAATATGATAATCCAAACCTTCGCCTGACCAACGATTTCAGGAATCTTTTTCTTGCACATCGGTATGGAGCCAATTTCCGGGTACAGGAAAAGAAATATAATTACCAGCTTGGCTTATCAATCCAGCAATCCACACTGGAAAGTGATAGCTACATTGCGTTAACCAATAAAGATTCTATCAGCAGGGCCAGCTACACCAATTATTTTCCAACGGCTAATTTTAATTTTACACCAAGCAAGAATAAAAATATTCGGTTCAGATATAATGGAAGAACCAATCAGCCAAGCATTACACAGTTACAAAATGTGTTAGATGTTTCTGATCCGTTGAACTTTTCTATAGGCAACCCGGAGTTACAGCAGGAGTTCACACATAACCTGAACCTGAACTATAATACTTTCAACATTCTCACATTTAAATTCATTGCTGCCAACCTTAGCTATACGGCTACCAATAATAAGATCGTAAACAGTATTGATACAATAAGCCGCGGCATTCAGCTTACCAAGCCGGAGAATGTAGATGGATATTCAAGAGTGAATTCATTTATTACATTAGGCCTGCCGTTTAAAAACCCGAAGATGAAAGGTTCAAGCCTGAACTTTACCAATAACCTTTCATATACTAAAGATGTGAGCTTATTGTATAAGCAAAAAAATATCGGAAAAACATTTTCGGTAAACCAGGGTGTGGGTGTGAATATCAATAAAGAGAAAATTGAATTTGGTGTAAAAGCAAACCTTGCTTATACCAATATCAAATATTCTGTCAATGAACAATTGAATGAGGATTACCTGACGCAGACATATTCTGCAGATGTTTCGTATACATTCAAAGGAAATTTTATAGTAGCTACGGATTTTGATTACTTGATTAATACCGGCCGTGCCGAAGGATTTAATCAGTCAATTCCTTTACTAAATGCCAGTTTCAGCAAACAGGTATTTAAAAAGAAAAATGGTGAGATCAAATTCTCTGTAAATGATATTCTGAATCAGAACCAGAACATTAGCCGTACTACGGGAGACAACTTTATACAAGATACAAGAAGTATGGTGCTGCGTCGCTACTTCATGGTCAGTTTGTTATTCAACCTGAACAGAATGGGAGGTAACAAAAACGCTTCACCAATGCCAGGTATGCCCCGTTCTATGGAAAGGAATATGAGAGATGTGAGAATGCAATAATACAGTTATACTTCTGTCAGCATAAAAGGGCTTTCAATTATTGAAAGCCCTTTGTTATTTGTGTGGTTAGTAAGTTTTTTTTGTTACCGCTTTCTTTTATAGGTAGTACTGGCTGTAGCTCCATTGCCGGTAATAAAGACTGATAATACAGATTTTAACAATCGCAATGGGTTCACAGAAGATCGGTAATAGTTGCGATAAATCTTTGCCGCTTCGTGGTGATAAGTGAGGTTTTTATTTTTCATAATATGGATTTTATTAAGGGTTAACGATAATCTTACAATTAAAAGTATATTTTAAATTGAAAATTTAATAATATTGACAACTGATTCTAACCCTTAAAATCCAGACTAATGAAGAATTCCGTAAAACCACTTGTCCTTCTTACGATTATTTCCCTGTTTTGTATTACTACATCTGCACAATTGAAACTACCGCTGGCAAATAGTATTGCTAACGATGTAAAGAAAGTGATTGAAGACTATCCAAACCGCTTCATTAACCTGATGGGTGAGATTATCACACAGCATCAGCAATCAACCGACTACCAGTGCAATTTTAAAGTGAATGGTGCAGAAGAAGCTTTTGTTACCCGGTACTCATCCAAGAAAGAAGTATGCAGTTGGGAGGCCTTGATGCTAACTACAGAAAGTTTTGAAAAGGCCAGGCAAAAATTTAAATCCTTGTATAACCAGCTTCATAACATGTCGGTGAAACTTGGCGAAACCAGCTATAGGTTAAAAGGGCAATACAATGCACCTGAGGAATCGAAGAAATTCACAGAAATATTATTCTCATTTGAACCGGCAAATGGTGTATCGAAGAAACTCAGGATCGAAATATCCATGCAGTATATTGAACCCATGGAGTGGAAGGTTAAGATATTGGTATATGACAGGGAGAGGGAGGATGATGAAAGAGGACAGATAAGGGATTAGTTAGGCTAAGAGTTTAAAAGAGAAAAGTAGGAAATGAGGAATCTTATAAGGCCAAACTATTCTTCTTATCTCTTAGTTTATTAACCTTCTTTAACCTTAAACAAAGCCCTGTTAACTCATGGTTTCAGGCACTAAGAATATTTTCGTAGCCGAAATAGATCAGCTATGAGAAAAAGTTTCTTACTTCTATTATTCATTTGTTTTACCACTATCGTTTCAGCACAGAAAAATGGCTCTGTAAAAGGAGTTGCGTATGATACTATCAGCAAGCATCCTGTAGCGGGGGCTACCATCACCATTCTTGCAAAAAAAGATTCGTCATTGGTAACATTTACTATGACGGGTAATGATGGAAAATTTGCCTTAACGGGTTTGGCTAATGGTGAATACAGGCTGTTGATCACTCATGTAAACTATCATAACAGCAATTCTTATTTTACGATATCTGATAGCACTAAGAATCCGGACCTGAGTAATGTGGTGATGAATGACAGAACAAAAGTATTGGAAGAAGTAATACTGGCGGCGGAAGCACCACCTGTAACTCTGATCGGCGATACCATACAATACAATGCCGGTTCGTTTAAGGTGCAGCCAAATGCCAGTGTGGAGCAATTGCTTAAAAAACTACCCGGTGTAAAAGTGGAAAAAGACGGAACGGTTAAAGCACAGGGAGAGAAAGTAACTAAAGTGCTCGTAGATGGGAAAGAGTTTTTTGGCAATGATCCCAAAGTGGCAACAAAGAACTTGCCTGCTGATGCGGTTGATAAAGTGCAGGTGTATGATAAGCAAAGCGACCAGGCACAGCTAACAGGATTCGAAGATGGAAATTCAGAAAAGACCATTAATCTGAAATTGAAAAAGGATAAGAAGAAAGGAGTGTTTGGAAAAGTAAATGCCGGAGCTGGTAATAAGGAACGATATGAAGGAAAGTTCAATGTGAATTCATTTAAAGGAGCAAGGCAATTTTCTTCAATAGGAATGGGCAACAATACCAATGCAGAAGGATTTTCTTTCATAGACATCCTCAACTTTACCGGTGAACTGGCAAGGATGCAAAGAGGTATGGGCGGCGGTGGAGATGTTAATATCAGTATTTCTTCGGATGATGCAGCCGCTATGGGTATAAGCATAGGTGGCAGCAACAGCGGCATCACCACAGCATGGGGCGGCGGATTGAACTACAATAATATCATTGGTAACAAACTGGATTTTCAAAGTAATTATTTCTATAACAGGCTAAGCCCCGACAGAGAAAGCCATATTCAACGACAATACTTCTTACCGGATTCATCTTATTTCTATAACCAGAACTCCTTTACAAGAAGTCTAAATAACAGCCACCGGTTCAACCTGAACACACTGTATCAAATTGATTCTTTTAACTCGATTCGTATTACACCTTCTATCAGTTACCAGAAAACAAGTAACCGGTCAATGACGGATTACCAAACTTTATCTGAAGACAGATTACTTACCAACGAAGGATTCAGTAATAACACAACTGCGAATGAAGGTTATAATTTCAGGAATGATGTTATCTGGCGGAGAAAATTTGCTAAAAAGGGAAGGACTTTTTCATTGACAGTACAAACAAGCCTGAATGAAAGTGATGGGGATGGCAGCCTTTCATCTGTCAATAGTTTTTATAGTCCCAACGGATCGTTGTTGCGAAGGGATACGCTGAACCAGTTAAACACTACAACCAGTGATATGAAGAGCTATAGTGTTCGTGGGGTTTATACAGAACCGCTGTGGAAACGTTCATTATTAGAACTGAGTGCAGGCAATAGCAATAGTAAAAGCACATCAGCCAAGAAAACTTTCGACTATAATAAGAACAATGGTAAGTATGACCAGGTGAATGAATTCCTGACAAATGATTTTGAGAACAGCTATGGCTATACCAATGCAGGGATCAGGCTGCGTACACAACGGAAGAAATACAATTATTCTTTTGGTGCCACCTGGCAACAGGCAGACCTGGAAGGAAAAATAATAGGCGGAACAAAAGATTCTGTTATCAGTAAAACTTTCCGGAACATATTGCCCAATGCAAGGTTCCAATATTATTTCACCCGGTTCAAAAGCTTTACACTGAATTATTCTACTTCTACCAACCAACCTACAATGTCACAGTTGCAGCCGGTACCTGACAACAGTAATCCGCTGAACATAAGAGAAGGTAACCCGGATCTGAAACAAGAATATAGCCATGCCTTACAATCGAGGCTAAACCTGATAAGTCCTTATAAGAATAAAAATCTATTCCTGTTCATGAACTTCAGGTCTACACAAAATAAGATTGTGAATTATGATTCAATCAGTGCGGAAGGTATAAAAAGAACAAAGCCGGTAAATGTGAATGGAGTGTATAGCCTGAATACAGAACTGAGTTATAGTATGCCTGTACGTTTCCTGAAAGGAACAATAGAGTTTGCTTCTGTTACCAGGATCAACAAGACCAAACAATTCATCAACACGGTCGGCAATGATATAAAGACGGTAACATTTGGGCCTGATCTGCGGCTGGATATGAATCCGAATGACAAACTGAACATTGGTGTTGGTGCCGGTATCAATTATAATACAACAAAGTATTCATTGCAGTCTGCCCTGAATGCCGATTATCTTTCACAGGAATTCAATGCATCAATTGACTGGCAGATGCCAAAGGGTTTTTTCTTCAGCACTGATTTTATGTACACCATCAACAGTCAAAGAGCAGCGGGGTTCAATACCAAAGTGCCTATGTGGAATGCAAGTATCAGCAAGCAAATGCTGAAGTACAACCGTGGTGAACTGAAGTTCAGTGCCCGGGATCTGCTGAACAGGAATGTAGGCATTAGCCGTAATACGAATAACAACTACATAGAGGATTCAAAGGTGTTGACACTGCGCCAGTTCTTCCTGTTGAGCTTTACGTATAGTTTAAGCAAGGTTGGGCTTACAGAAGATATCCGTGGTGGTGGGATGAGAATTATTTCCCGGTAATCTGATAAACATATTTTGGGTCAACAGGTATCTGCCATAGTGTACCAGTGAATGACATGAGGATGTACTATGTATTCTACTACCTATATAAGGCCTATAGCAGGCCTATAAGGGGCCTATAGATGGCCTATAGCTCACTGATGACAAACAGGAAACAGGTAATACGCAGTTTATTGTATGTCGCACATATTTTTTAATGTGGCATCCTCTATTTCCAATGCTTTGAAATTTGTATCCATTGGTTTTACATTTGAAGCCATACCAGACATTGTAAATTTTTTAAAGCGATGTTCCAGTTGTAATATGAGTCCGCCGTTGCTTTGTTCGCCATAGAAACTCCAGTTGTATGCTTTATGTTTCCTGTATGTTGCCGGTGCAATTTTCAAATCCCTGCTTACATAATATTTGGTATAAAATAGTTTAGATTGAAACTCCAGGATACGGCAGGCATAGCCCAGCACTTTTTCATCAGTATCATATATTTTAAACGAAAGAATAGAATCAGTTGGCTGGCTGTAATCTTCACAGCCCTTATCCATTTTACTGTTTGATTTAGATGCGGTTTTATTTAAAGTTCCTGAATAGAAATAAGTAAAAGTATCTTTCCCGATGAACTGGCTTTGATAGTTTAATGTATCAAAACGAAAGACAGCATAGGCGGCTCGTTGCTCTTTCAGGGAATCAATATTCAGCTCATCACTTGTGTAAGAATAATTGTATTGCACCTCGCCAATAAAATAAATGACTGCCTGTTTTTTTTCTTCTTTACAGGCGGCAATAAAAAATAACATGAGAACCAACAGGTATTTCATCTATTAAATGTACAATAATCGATCCGCCTAGTATTTTGTACGGATTGAAATAGACCTTGATTCTCCGCTTCTGTAGCTAAAACTTGCTTTAGAAAAAGATGGTGGACCAAATAAGCCTGATGCATTATTGGAAAAACCGTAACCCTCTTTCGGAATACCCAGCATATTGGTATTCATTTTCTGGTCATCATTTTCATCATGTAAGATAGCTATTGCATAAGTGCCGGAGGGAAGCCCGGGGAAAGAAACCGAAGTGGTTTTTTTGTTTATGGAAAGTTTTGCCGTACGAAAAGCTTTATCAGCTTCATCAGGAAATCCCTTGCCGTCTTTGAACAGGCTTAATAACACATGGCCGCTATTATTATGCAGATTGGTGATGGTAATAGTAAGGCTGTTTTCTTTTACACGGCTGGTAACAGATACTGAGGTCAGCATGCACAAGACCAATATAAATGTTCTGTAACTATGAGACATGTATCGTCAACAATTAAGCATAAATATTGTTTGCTAAATCTACCTCAAATTTCAAAGCAAATTTGTTGTTGGAAGTAAATCTGTACTGCAAATGTGTAACAGGCGCAAATTAAATAAACAGTTCAGTTAAACAACCCAAAGAATGGATTGGTGTTTCGAGAAAAGAAATTTTTTGATTAGTTAATACGCTTTGTGTAAATAGTCACTTCATAAGTAACGATTATTATTTAAATTGCCCGTTCCACAATAATTAAAAATCTAAATCAATTACAATGGGAAATAGTAAAGCCGATCATTCAATACTAGGTGAGATCAATGATGAGAACAGTGCAAACAAATGTCCCTTTCATGGTGGTGCATTAAAACAAACAGCCGGTGGCGGCACAAGAAACCGTGACTGGTGGCCCAACCAATTAAAGCTGAACATTCTTCGCCAGCACTCTTCATTGTCTGATCCGATGGATAAGGATTTTAATTATGCAAAAGAGTTTCAATCGCTGGACCTAAATGCAGTGAAGAAAGACATTTTTGACCTGATGACCACTTCGCAAGACTGGTGGCCGGCGGATTATGGACATTATGGTCCTTTCTTCATTCGTATGGCGTGGCATAGTGCCGGTACTTACCGTGTAGCTGATGGCCGGGGTGGCGGTGGTTTTGGTACACAGCGTTTTGCTCCGCTGAATAGCTGGCCCGACAATGCTAATCTTGATAAAGCAAGATTTTTATTGTGGCCTATCAAGCAGAAGTATGGGAAGAAGCTTTCATGGGCCGACCTGATGATACTGACTGGTAACTGTGCACTGGAATCAATGGGTTTTAAAACATTTGGTTTTGCCGGTGGCCGTGCCGATGTGTGGGAGCCTGCAGAAGATGTGTATTGGGGTTCAGAGTCTGAATGGCTGGGTGACAAAAGATATACCGGAAAGAGAGAACTGGAGAACCCGTTGGGTGCGGTACAGATGGGGTTAATCTATGTGAACCCTGAAGGACCGAACGGCACACCTGATCCGCTGGCTGCAGCACATGACATAAGAGAAACATTCGGCCGCATGGCAATGAATGATTATGAAACAGTGGCATTGATAGCAGGCGGGCATAGCTTTGGAAAAACACATGGTGCTGCTGATCCTGTAAAACATGTGGGCAGAGAACCGGAAGGTGCAAGCATTGAAGAAATGGGAATGGGATGGAAAAACAGTTTTGGTACTGGTGCAGGTGCTGATACCATTACCAGCGGACTGGAAGGAGCATGGACTACAACCCCGGCTAAGTGGAGCCACGATTTCTTTAAGCATCTTTTTGAATACGAATGGGAACTGACGAAAAGCCCGGCAGGTGCACACCAATGGAAACCGAAGGACGGAGCCGGCGAAGGATTGGTTCCTGATGCACATGACCCGAAAAAGAAACATGCACCGTTTATGCTTACAACAGACCTGGCATTGCGTTTTGATCCGGCATATGAAAAAATATCGAGACATTTTTATGAAAACCCGGATGAGTTTGCAGACGCATTTGCAAAAGCATGGTATAAACTAACGCATAGGGATATGGGCCCTATTAGCCGATATCTTGGACCAGAAGTGCCGAAGGAAGTATTGATATGGCAAGATCCTGTGCCTGCGGTGGACCATGAACTGATCAATGATGCGGACATTGCAGCATTAAAAGATAAACTAAAGACTTCAGGTTTATCAGTATCTCAATTAGTAACGACAGCATGGGCATCTGCATCCACTTTCCGTGGATCGGATAAAAGAGGAGGTGCCAATGGTGCAAGAATAAGACTGGCACCACAAAAAGACTGGGAAGTAAATCGACCTGCAGAGCTTGCAACGGTATTGAGCAAACTGGAAGCCATACAAACTGAATTCAACAAAGCACAAAGCGGTAATAAAAAAGTTTCGCTGGCAGACATTATTGTACTTGGCGGATGTGCTGGTGTGGAAATGGCTGCTGCCAATGGCGGACATAAAGTGAATGTACCTTTTACTCCCGGACGTACAGATGCAACACAGGAGCAAACAGATGTAGAATCATTTGAAGTGATGGAGCCGGGTGCAGATGGTTTCCGTAATTATTACAAACCAAAGCATAAAGCATCGGCTGAAGAAATGCTGGTAGATAAAGCACAACTGCTGAACCTTACCGCTCCTGAAATGACAGTGCTGGTTGGTGGCATGCGGGTATTACATACAAATTATGATCATTCGGCACATGGTGTATTTACCAGCCGGCCCGGTACACTCAGTAATGACTTTTTTGTAAACCTCCTCGATATGGGTACTACCTGGAGTGCTGCCAATGATGCACAAAATGTATTTGAAGGCAAGGACCGTAAAACAGGTAAAGCGAAATGGACCGGTACAAGAGCTGACCTGATCTTTGGCTCAAACTCTGAATTGAGAGCCATATCTGAAGTGTATGCATGTACAGATAGCGAAGCAAAGTTTGTAAAAGATTTTGTAGCTGCCTGGAACAAAGTGATGATGCTGGACAGGTTTGATATAAATTAATTTGAACAACAATATTTTTATGAGAAGAGGCAGCAATATCTGCCTCTTTTTTTATTTGCAATATTGATAATACAGAATGACTGTGTTTTTTAAATTGTAACTTCATATTCATTCTTTAACGGGAAAATCAGGAGTATGGCCAAAAAAGCAAAACCAATACAAAAACCGGAGGAAGTAAAGCAAAATCCCGATCCGCATATAGACCAGGATTTTCCGGGGTTTCCCCATCCGCCATCTAAAGAAGAACAGATCAATCCTAAAAAGAAAAAAGCTAAAAAAATAAAAAAGCAGGCGAAGAAAAAATAAGGCTCAGATTCAAATATTCGTTCTTAGAATTTACAGCTTTGTATTCCAACGAGCTGGGCTTTGTTCAGGTGTGGAATTAGTATTACGTCTGATTATGATCGCTGTTGATAGAAAATATAAAGTTGAATTTAAGAACTAAAGTTTTAAGTTGTTTGTCCTTCCCAAACCACTACTTGTATCAACCTAATTATTGTTCCGCAAGACCGTAAAAAACTAAGAAAATTGTTTGGTTTTTTACACAGTTCATGATAGCGGCACGGCAAATTGAAATAAGGTCTGTTTGCGATTCTCACAAATCAATAACGAATTCCTATAAGCTTACTAACGAAACCAAGGAGTTTAATGGCAGCATCAGGTGGATTTTTTGCAATGATTTCATTGCGGTAATTGTTCATAAGAACACTCATATACAACATAGTCTTTACGTTCATCTTAAAGTCCTTTGTTCTGTTTTCGGTAACTTTATCCAGCACTTTGCAAACATCTTCAAAATAGTTCTCCATTCGAAGGGCAGGTTGGTGGGTGTTGAAAACCGTCACAATATCATCAGTTGGATTTCTAAAAGCATGTGTCATGCCTTTTGGTACGGAGAGTTTGTCTCCCTGTTTTGCAGTCAACCATTTGTCTTTCACATAAAACTCCATTTCACCTTGAAGTACTTCATATGTCTCAATAGCATGAGGATGAATATGCACCAATGGATCTTTCATGTTGCACTTGGGCAGAAGTTCCCAATGCAGGTCTAATGATTTTCCGCCTGTGTCAGAACCGGCTTGTAATACGGTAAACTTCATACCTATCGGTGTCATGTCAAGTAATTGACCTTTTGTTGGCATACCTTATAATTTATCTTGTAATGTCTGCATGATTGCTTGCTGCTAACGAACAGGGCTTTATGCAGGTTGGGAATTAGCATTCCGTCTGCCGACAACCGCTGCTGATAGAAAATATAAAGTTGAATTTAATAACTAAAGTTTTAAGTTGTTTGTCCTGCCCAAACCACTACTTGTATCAACCTAATTATTGTTCAGCAAGACCGTAAAAAGATCAAAATTTATTTGGTTTTTTACACAGTTCATGTTATGTGTTCGTTTTTTCTTTTCCATGCCAGTCTGAAATAACAACATCATTAACTCTATAAATTATTTTATTGTCTTCATTTACTAAGTTATTCCATTTATTTATTCTGGTCTTGGTAAATAAAGTATGAAACTCGCCGTTAATTCCATTTTCGCCTGTATTCAAATGATGTAGGCGATTTGTAAAATTCTTAATCTCTTCAAGAGTTTGATTTTTTGTTGTCACTTTACCGCTTTCTTTAACGTGGGTAGTAATTGTCTCGTGTGGCAGGGAATAAGACATAAATCCGTGAACCAAAAACCTACGTTCTCTATTCAGTTGTCCGATTTCCGATTTTAGAATATCCCATGTTGGTTTAATTTCAGTTAAGTGTTCTTCAATAAAAGTTGAAAGATGTTGAACTTTTTTTTCAAAAGTAAAGCCAAGATATTTTGTAATGTAATTATCCTTTTGTCTGATGTCAAACTCTGTCATTGCACATAGAAATACTAACCCAAATTCTAGTTCAGAGAATGCAATAATAAAAGAGCCAATTGCTTCTTTGAAATTTTTATCATTTTTCCAGATGTCTGTCATATTTTGTTGCCTTCAGGCGAAAAAATGCCGATTAAAATTTGCTCCATTATTAAAGCTTTCCTCTCTTTTGTTAATTGGATTGAACCGCTGTCAACCATCATGTCTATGTCGTCTAAGTCGAGCATGAAAGTCTTTATAGTCTTTTTCTGTGAAAGCAAAATTTGATAAAGTGAACTATTACTGGATGCCTTTTCTTGAAATTCTCGCCTTA
>CAYVSH010000083.1:0-349 GCA_964453625.1 uncultured Chitinophaga sp. | reverse complement strand
AAACGGGAGGCCAAGGCGCTGGGCCAGCAATCGTCCGACTGTTGTTTTGCCGACATATAATATTTTACCATCACAATGATGAACATAAACACCAGACCTGTCCGCATAATCACCCAATTGGTCTTTTGTCCAAGTAGTTCCTGCAGGCGAAGTCGAAACAGGAAAACCTTGAAAAACTATATCTGCTTTAATGGGAATTTTAACTGTTACTTCCATTGTTCAATTTCTGTTTGAGGGCTGTCTTAAAATGACGCATAACGTTCGAGGCTTGCCGCAGGGCTGGAATTGTTGCTGTGTCTGCCCGGCAACTGAAGCCGATTGAAAAACTGAAGTTGAAGTTAACAACTAA
>CAYVSH010000082.1:3122-13587 GCA_964453625.1 uncultured Chitinophaga sp. | reverse complement strand
AATGATAAAAGAGAATTACAATTTCATCATCACACAAAACCCGATGCTGGCATTGGCACCGGGCTTTGCAATTATGTTATTGGTTCTTGCTTTTAATTTGTTAGGAAATGGATTAAGAGATGCATTGAATGTAAGAGGAAGAATTTAGATTACATCACTTTCACATTCCTGCTAAAGCTTTCATCAAGTGAAATAAACGTTTCTGTTCTTTCAATTCCTTTTATCTTTTGCAACTGGTCATGCAATACATGGCGAAGCTCACCAATGTCTTTACAAACTATTTCTGCAAACATGCTGTAATTACCTGTTGTGTAATTAAGGCGAACTATCTCCGGAATTTTTTGCAAATCCTTTGCTACAGAATCATACAGTGAACTTTCTTTTAGATAGATACCGATAAAGGCAATAACATCATAACCCAGATGTTTCAGGTCTGCTTTCAACCTTGTACCTTTAACCACTCCTGCTTCCTGAAGTTTTTTGATACGAACATGAATAGTACCGCCGGAAACAAATAGCTTCTTTCCAAGGTCGGCATAAGAGATCTCTGCATTCTCCATCATGTGGTGAATGATCTGAAGATCCAGTTTATCAAGATTCAATTTGGCAGCCATTTTGATAATCGATTTTAGAAATATTTTATAATATTTAGCAAATATTTGAATATTTTCTATACTTTCAAAATATTTATTAGAAAATTTGGAAGGAATCGGGGATTCGCTATATATTTGTTCCATCAAGTTCTTAAAATAACAACAAACACACTGTGGGGTGATGAAATTGCGAAAGCATGGCAGACATGCCCTCTTGTCTCGGGGGTGGGGAATACAGGATAAACGTAGTATAGAGCCGCTGAGGTAGCAATACCAAAGCGACCAGGGTCGACCACTGAACTTTGTGCTACAGCTAACTGCCCCGTGGAGGTTCGATCCCTCCCCCTACAGCTACAAAAAGCCTTCTGATTTATTTCAGGAGGCTTTTTTGTTTTGATACATTCCCCTTATCATTAAAAAACTTCATTGTTTCTACATTTGCACGAAACTTACCTCATGAAAAAAATCGTTCTATTTCTGTTTCTGATTACCACTATCGCAGTTAAAGCACAGGACGAATCAGTAAAGGCCTTGAAATCGGATGCTGATAAAAAAATTAAAAAGGACAACACAGACACAAGCTCAAAAAACTGGAAGAAAGGAGGTATCTACAGCCTGAATATTTCACAAGGTTCTTTAAATAACTGGGCGGCAGGCGGTGATAATTTTTCGTTATCCATAAACTCATTACTTAGTTTATACGCCTTTTATAAAAAAGATAAACTTAGCTGGGATAATACTTTTGATTTTAACCTCGGCTATGTAAATACCACCAGTCTGGGTAGCCGAAAGAATGACGACCGCTTTGATCTGTTATCAAAGTATGGATATGCCCTTAACTCTAAACTCAATCTTGCAGGTTTATTTAATTTGCGTTCGCAGTTTTTTAAAGGATTTACTTTTGATAATAATGTTAAAACATTCTCATCAGATTTTATGGCGCCGGGATATTTGCTACTTAGTGCAGGTCTTGATTATAAGCCAACACAAAATCTTTCCATTTTTATTTCGCCTGTCACAGCCCGTTGGGTGATTGTAAGAGACACAGCCTTGTCTAACAAAGGAGCATATGGTGTTGCACCTGGTAAACGATCGAATCTTGAATTTGGAGCATTTGCTACCATTAATTACATGAAAGAACTTAGCAAGAACATCACTTACAAAGGAAGATTAGATCTTTTTTCTAATTACAGAAGAAACCCACAGAATATTGATTTGTTCATGTCAAATACATTGAATGCAAAAATTTCAAAAGTAATATCCGCTACCTGGGGTGTTGATCTTATTTATGATGATGATGTAAGACTTTTCGGGCCCAACAATACTGCGCCGGGCTTACAGGTAAAATCAATAGTTGGAATTGGCTTGTTAGTAAAATTCTGAAACTAACAATTGATCATTTGTAATTCTCTATCAAAATCGAGAATTACAATACCATTTAACATATCATTTAAAATAAAAAACTCCTTTCATTTTTATCTCGCATACTTTATTTTCGCTGCTTTAATTCCATCCCCTGTTGATTTTTCATCTTAAATCTGAATCACCACATGAAAAAAATCACCGGAACAGTTCTTATTACACTGATTTGTGTTTGTTCATTTTCGCAGGATGCAAGCATCCGTAAACTTCAGACCGAATCATTAAGGTCTATTAAAAAAGACATTCCTGATACTGCTATCAGAAACTGGAAAACAGGTGGTATCTATAATATCAATGCCGGCCAGGGCAGCCTTAGTAACTGGGCTGCAGGTGGTGACGACTTTTCGTTATCTGTTGCTTCAGCACTTAATCTTTATGCTTTTTATAAAAAAGAAAAAGTAAGTTGGGATAATGTACTTAACGTCAATTTTGGCTACATAAAAACATCCTCGTTGGGAAGTAGAAAAAATGATGATCGTATAGATGTACTTTCTAAATATGGTTTTGCAATTAATAAAAAATTAAACCTTACCACACTTGGCAACTTCCGTACACAGGCTGTAAAAGGATTCTCCTATACAGAAGTAGCAAAAGGCGTTTTTCGAAAAAACTATAATTCAAACTTTTTAGCACCTGCTTATGCTTTAATCAGCCAGGGTGTAGAGTATAAACCAATAAAAGGATTTACTGCATTTATTTCACCGGTCACATCCAGGTGGATTATTGTTAAAGACGATTCCCTTTCAGCTAGGGGAGAATATGGCGTAAAGCCGGGCAAACAAAGCAGTAACCAATTGGGTTCTTTTGCAACACTGAGTTATAATGCCGATTTCAATAAATACATTTCTTACAGAGGCAGGGTTGATCTTTTCTCCAACTATAACAGCAATCCGGAAAATGTAGACCTGTATATGACGAATGCCGTAACAGCAAAACTTGGTAAAGTGGTTTGCCTTACCTGGAATCTTGATATGATCTATGACGACGATGTTAAGCTTTTTGGAAAAGAAGACGCCTCTCCCGCCTTGCAATTAAAATCGGTTTTCGGTATTGGGCTGCAACTAAAAATTTAACTTTGCCCGCCATGGGCCAGAAAAAGTTAATCCGCTTTGCTGAAATTGAAACATTTCCCAACGTGCTGCAATTCCCAAAAGAAATTGCCGGTAACTGGCACTTACACTTTAAAAATACAAATCCAATTACATTAGAACTTGCCTGTGGCAAAGGAGAATATGCAGTTGGCCTCGGCCAGTTATATCCCGATAGAAATTTTATTGGTGTTGACCTGAAAGGGAACCGCATCTGGGTAGGTGCAAAAAAAGCAATACAGAATAATCTTAATAATGTTGCATTCTTACGTACACAAATAGACAAGATTGCTGATTACTTCGCAACAAATGAAGTAAAAGAGATATGGATCACTTTTCCGGATCCTCAATTGCGAAAATCAAAGGCTAAAAAAAGACTCACACATCCAAAATTTTTGAGGTTATATAAACAATTTCTGGTACCTGGTGGTTTAATACACCTGAAAACAGACAGTCCGGACCTTTATACATTTACCAAAACCGTTATAGATCAGTTTGAATGTACCTTACTGACGGATTTGGATGATGTTTATAAACAGGAAAAAATAGGTGATGAACTGAAAATTAAAACCCATTATGAATCACTGGACATTGCCGGCAGCAATAAAGTTCATTACCTGTGTTTTTCATTACCTGTTCAATTCCCCGGGAAAGAAAAAGATGAAGAACTGAAACAATTATTGAAAGAGCATGAAAGAACTGATTGAAGGAATTGATTATTACATCAACAATGATGGTTATGTAGTACTTACTGAAAAGTATCACCTTGATAAAGGTTTTTGCTGTGGTAATGGCTGTTTGCATTGCCCCTACCAGTTTGAAAATGTACCCGAGCCTAAAAGATCAGAACTGTTAAAACAAAAAAGCACTTCCGGTTAAAACATCAGTTTTTAATCATAACGCATAGGAAACAGGCTCCAGTCATAATTTGGATTCTCATACCGGGATAATGGTTTTTGTAGTCCATTGGTCAGCTCCGTTACTTTAGGATATACAAACTGTTTGATCTCTTTAATTGAAATCTGTCCGTCAAAATTCTTATCCAGGTCAGAATTTTGATGAAAAGTTTGTAATAAAGCATATGTAAATACCCCGTTATTCCATTCCGGTGCCTCATAAGCAAACGCATTACCGGCAGTAGCTGCAATTACTTCAATACCCCCTTTGCTACTTGAAGAAACAAAAAGCTGATTGATAACCTGCTGAAGATTTGTGTTTGGCGGTACCGGGAGTTCTACTCCTCTTGCTGATTTTATCGTATCAGACTGAATACTTACTTTATCTGTAAGGCTTTCTTCAATTTCAACAAATTTATTTGCTTCTTTATCAATATTACCACTGTTACAGGCATCGATCAGCAATAATTTTTTTCGGGCAGGAATTGCTGTTAGTAATTCCTCCAGGTGTGAAAATGCCAATCCGTTTTTACGGGGGTTCTCAAAATCCATATCATATGTAGCCAGGTAAAAATTCAAACTGTCATCAAGCATACCATGACCTGAGAAACTAAATATCACTTTATCTTCAATTGAAGTCTGCATCAACTTCTCTTTCAACTTTTCAATATTAGCAATCGTAAAAGAAGTATCAAACAATGAATCAGTAATGACGGTCGTACCTGCTACGGAACGAAAAGCAGTTAAAAGGTCCATTCCATCTTTCACTGCATATTTTAAGTTACGGCTGTCATCTTTGTAATTATTCACTGCAAGGGCTATAATGTAGGTGGAAAATTGTTGTTTTTGTGCTGGCTGATATACCACCCGTTGAAACAACGGTGCACTGACATAGTTCCTTATATCTTTTGCCTGGAATACTAATTGATTCTCACCAGAAACGAGTTGGATGGATTTATCAATTTCTGCAGATAATACCGGTTTCAAAAAAACAGTATCCCATATAAGCACATTATTTGCCTGAATGCTGAAATAATTTACAGGGTTTTCTAATCCTGTCACTTTTACTTTAACAGTTACATTTTTTTCTTTAAGAATGGCATTGCTATTCGCAGTCATTGAAATTACGGGTGATTTACCGGGTACAAACCCGGCATTCTTTCTGTTTTTAAGTTGTGCTGCCATGCGATAAAGCTGAACTAATTCACTGGTTGTTCTTTCTGTGGTGTCAAACACATCACCCAGCACAATATCAGGCCGGTTCAATCCTGCATCCAGAAAACTGGCTGGTATCGCTTCTCCCTTTTGTAAGAATCCTATTTGTGATAACGCATTGGGCGTTGCATAATAATATCCGGAATTACTCTGTAAAATAAAGTTACTGGCATCGGCTATCACAAGTTTGAATATCCATTGTTCTGTTAAAACATCCCAGTACTCAAATGCACTTTCATCGGTGTTTCCAATTAACACTTTATTCTTTTCTGGAAACATCTGTATATAATTGATACTACCATTTAAGCTGCTTGGGAATAAACGAGCCATAAAGTCCGGAGTCATTTTTTGAGAGCTGTCATAACCTAATCCATTTTTTCCGGCTATCACCAGGTATTTTTTATCCGGAAAATAATTGCGGATAATAGTATCATGAATAAAATATCGTTGCAGAGGAGCACTTATTTTTTCAGATTGCGAAATGGTTAAATTATCCAATTGAATACTTACATAACCTGTTTTTCCAAAAGTATGGGCAACAAATAATCTTTTATCCGGAAAAAAATTTACAGAATCAATATAAAGCGTATGGGATATATTGTGAATTGGATACAATCCTGTTGTAGCATACCAGGCATTATTCCCGACCAGTATTTCTTTGTCTTCGATAAAGAAATGTGGTTTGCCGTCAAATCCCTGTTCTTTATTTTCCTGAACAAGTTTTAAATATTGATTTGAATTCAGGTCATACACAGCTACATGTCCAAGATTAGCTATAGTAATAAAATTTCCTTTATCTGATAAACCAGGTTGCTTTAATCCATAACCTTCCTTTTTGTAGGGTACATACTTCATTGTAGCAAATCCCCCTTTCAGTGGCTTGTGACAAAAATATACTGACCGGGAAGGTTTGAAAAGGTCAATTACAAAATGTCCGTAAATACTATCCTGGTATGTAAAGTTTCCTATTGCCTTTCCTTGTTCGATACTATACTGCCAGGAATAATCATTTATGGAATGAAGTTCATTTAAAAGAAAGGAAGGTATAGCCGCAGTAAACTTTTTTAATCTGCCAAGCAGGTCTGCCGCTCCCGAACTTTTCCAATCCTGTTCTTTCATCTGGTAAACCGTTTCTGCCAGTAACAAAGGTGCCGCCCCCTTGCTGTAAGCAGAGCTTTTATCATCAGGTATTTTTTTTCTTTCAAGCCTGATTACATACATAGGGCTAAGTGAAGAATGAAGATCCCATGCTGTTGCATAATAATGATCATTACTGTAAAAGATGCCGGTCAATAATGACGTATTGGCATTATAAGCAAGTGAATTCAGTGAAACCGTCTGGCTATACAATGAATTGCCATCTTTTAATAAAGGATGTTGCAATTGTAATATTCCTGCAATCTCATTCCATTTTCCCACAGAAATAAGAACAGCTTTTTCCTGGTCGTATTTTATTATGAAAGGATGATTACCGGCTGTAGTAAACTTTGTTCCATAATTCGCATAATCCTTTTGCTGGTGAACAATCAATTGGGAAGAAAGGTCTGTTACTTGCCAGGCCTTGTTATTAAATTCCAGTAAAAAAGATGTATTAGGTATGGTTAGTCTTGAATCAGGTTCAATGCTGTTTTGAACAAGTATCTCAGGCTTGCTGTTTTTCTCAATTTCAGGAGATAAAAATTTGTTCAGGCCAGCTTCACTTTTTGAAAATGAAAGCATCACTATTGTATCATGATTTTGGAATACAATATGCGGAATCTTATCTCGTACATCAATACTTTGTTTTTCAAGTTTGGGATTGATGATAGCAATTTTATTTTCTGCCCATCTTTTTCCTTTGATCCCGGCTATTATAGTTGATTCACTTGCACTATTTTTAGATACTGAGATGCTTTCTATTTCATCTGTTCTTAATATACTTTTGAATTTATCAGATGTTTCATCCAATTTATAAATCTCATTTCTGGTTTTAATATATAGTTGATCAGCCGGCAAAAGTTGCAGGTACATAAAAGATTCATTCACAAACAAGTCTTTTGAATTTCCAATCGGAATTATTTTTTTGGTTGACAGATCAACAGTTGCAGCATAAGTTAAAGACTGGTATTCGGCATCACTTTGATACATCAGTAAAGTCCATTTCCCTTTCCATTTGGCCATTATCCTTGGATACGTGGTACTGATCTGAAAGTTGTCCCTTAATTGATAACTGGCAACATCAAATAAACAGAACTTATAATTGTATTTTATTCCTTTTGGGAAGATATAAGCTCCCGTAATGTCAGATGAATAGGTAGCCCCGGTTTCAGGCAGATCATATAAAATGGCCGCTATTTCATTGGCAGTACTGTCAGTTTCAAAATTCAGAACAGGGAACGCTGTTGCAATGATTCCTTTAAGATCTCCCTTTCTGCTGTATAGTTCGAATTTGGAACCTGAATAACTTTCGATATAAAAAATAATGGTTTTACTGTCCCCTGACCATTTTATCTGTGGCCCGTAACCACTAATGCTGATACTGTCATCAATAATACCAGTGGAAGTATTGATTAAATACGCTTTGTATGGTGCCGTTTCATTCATAAAACAAAGCAGGCTACCGTCTGGAGACAGCACTATCTTTTCCGTTGGAAGTAATTCAATGCTTCTTATTTTTTCTGGAAGCTGTATTCTTTTAACTGCCGATTCCTGCGAATAACTTTGACTCAATGCAAGGGTAAAATAGATGAGTACGGGTATCTTTTTCATTATTATATTACAGCTTTTTATACAGGTATGAAAGATACTTAAATCAGTTTGCAATACGCTACCTTTTACCGGGCAGCCCAACCCATAAAATAGATTATCTTCATAACATGCCTTCCAAAAAGAAAAAAACAGAAAAACTAAAAACAATAAATCCCTCTGGAAAAAGGGATGACAATTTCTTTCAGTTGGTTTATGAAGTAGCAAGACAGATTCCTAAAGGAAAAGTTACTTCCTATGGTGCGATTGCAGAATGTTTGGGAGCTAGATCATCTGCCCGGATGGTTGGCTGGGCTATGAACGGTTGTCATCATGCCAAGCTTAATGTGCCTGCTCACCGGGTAGTAAACAGAAATGGAATGCTGACAGGAAAATTCCACTTCTCTCCGCCAGAAAAAATGGAGTTATTATTAAAAAAAGAGGGAATTAAAGTAAAAGATGACAAGATCATTGATTTTGAAAAACATTTTTGGGATCCGGTTGCAGAAATGACTTTTTAATGACTATTTCCTTATCATCCAAGTTCCTGAAAATCACACCTTAAACTAATTTTTGCATTTCTAAAACATTTATTGTTGTGAAATCGTTTTTGCATCAGATAATTTTGCCGCGACATGAAAAAATCGGCTGTCTTAATTTTAATGGTTTTCTTGCTTGTGCAGGTTTACCCGGCTATAAAAACGTTTATTTCTGACTCGGTTACAATGATTGTAATGGACAATGAAAAAGAAGGTGAGGGTATGCAGGAAACAAACAAGAAGGAAAAAGTAGATTTTACGGAGATCACACAAATAAAATACGATCAGCCATCCTCCCTGAATAAAATATTCCGGTTGAAAGAAAACATCCAGCCCTCTCCCAGCCTCGAGTTACAAAATCCTCCGCCAAATTATTGCTGATGATTTTATAAGGTGCTGATTATTCAAATCAATTTAATGATACATTATTGGCCTTTCATTATTACTATTAATAATGTATACTTTTATTACAGACAAACCATTTGATACATGACAAATTCTATAAATCCGGTAAGAAAGATCTTCAATTTGCTAAAGCTGGAAAAAAATGAAATTTCCGCCATATACTTTTATGCAATAATGAACGGATTGATACAGTTATCATTGCCCGTTGGGGTGCAATCCATCATTAGTTATGTGCTGGGTGCTTCCATGCGGGCATCTCTTATAGTGCTGATTAGTCTTGTGGTAGCAGGCGTTTTAATTGTGGGCATATTACAGATCAACCAGATGAAGATCATTGAAAAGATACAGCAAAAACTTTTCGTACGGTACTCATTTGCTTTTGCCCAGCATATTCCGGCTATGGATCTAAAGAAAAATGATGCTGTATATATGCCTGAACTGGTAAATCGTTTTTTTGATGTTCCCCTTTTGCAAAAAAGTCTTTCAAAAATTTTGCTGGATGTACCTACTGCTCTTATACAAATTATCTTTGGATTGCTCTTGCTAACATTTTATCATCCGGCTTTTATTTTATTTGGAGTTATTTTAATTCTCATCCTCTTTCTAATATTAAAATATACCGGAGGAAAAGGTATAGCAACAAGTCTTGAAAAAAGTAAGTATAAATATAAAGTTGCCGGCTGGCTCGAAGAAATGGCCAGGATCATTAAATCCACAAAATTGGCTAAAAGCAATCAGTTGCATATTGAGAAAACAGATGAACAGGTTAGCAATTACCTGGTAGCCCGTAATAACCATTTCCAGGTTCTGGTTTTTCAATTTAATGTATTGGTTGTTTTTAAAACAATTATTACAGCCGCCATGCTGATTGTTGGTACATTATTAATGATAAACCAGCAGCTGACTGTGGGCCAGTTTATTGCGGCAGAAATTGTAATTCTATTGGTTTTAAATTCAGTGGAAAAACTGATCATCAACCTGGGTAGTGTTTACGATACAATTACTGCTGTAGAAAAAGCATCAGAAATTACAGATAAGCCCGTTGAAAAAAACGGAAATATTGATTTAAATGACATTAATGAAGGAGTGAAATTGCAGTTAAACGATGTCAGTTTCAGTTATAATGATGAACGGTATATTCTGAACAATATATCATTCAATATAAAACCCAATGAAAAAGTATGTATCAGCGGTAAAGACAGTGCAGGCAAATCTACCCTGCTGAAATTAATGGCTGGCGCCTATTTGGATTTTAAAGGTTCTGTTTTAATTGATGATATACCAATTGGCAATTATAATCTTGATTCGCTACGGGCAAAAACAGGCGTCTTTCTTAATGAACAGGATATTTTCCAGGGTACAGTGCTTGAAAATATTAACCTGGGCAATGAAAAAATTACTGCCAACTCAATCAGGGAATATGCAGAGAAAACCGGATTGAATGATTTCATAGGCCAACTCAAAGATGGATATGACACCTTACTGGATCCAACTGGAAAAAGGCTTCCCCGAAATGTTGTACATCGTATCCTGCTGGTACGGGCATTGGTAAATAAACCCCGTTTACTGCTCTTAGAAGAGCC
>CAYVSH010000082.1:1825-3022 GCA_964453625.1 uncultured Chitinophaga sp. | reverse complement strand
TGGTTTTATTTATGTGTCGGAGTTTTTATCATTTTCCTTTTCCTGCCCTGGACACAGAATATAAGAGCTACCGGCTCTGTAACTACGCTTTACCAGGAGCAGCGTCCGCAGCAGGTAAACACCATCATCGGCGGACGGATCATGAAATGGCATATCAAAGAAGGTGATTATGTAAAAGCCGGCGATACATTGGTGCAGCTTACGGAAGTAAAAACAGACTACCTTGATCCCAACCTGCTGCAACGTACACAGGAACAACTGGCCGGCAAACAATTATCAGTAGAATATTATAAAAGCAAAGTGGATGTAACCGGTCAGCAGATCAATGCTATAAACACCGGATTGCAGTTAAAACTAAACCAGCTTTCGAATAAATTAAATCAGCTGCAACTGAAAGTGCAGGCTGATAGCGCAGAGGCGGCAGCCGCAGCAAACGATTTTAATATTGCCACGTTGCAGTACAACCGGCAAAAAGCCATGTACGATAGCGGACTTGTATCTCTTACACAACTGGAACAAAGAAACCAGCTTTATCAAAATGCTCTCGCAAAAAAAATCAGTACTGAAAATAAACTGGCGAATACCAAACAGGACCTTACTATCACCCGAATTGAAATGAGTGCAGTACAACAGGAGAATGCTGAAAAAGTGGCAAAAGCACAGGGTGATCAGTTTCAATCATTGACACAAATTGCTACCGGACAGGCTGATATTGCAAAACTCGAAAACCAGTTTGCCAGTTACAGCATCCGGAATGGTATGTATTATATTGTGGCTACACAAAGCGGACAGGTGGTAAAAGCTCAAAAAGCCGGAATAGGTGAGTTTGTAAAAGATGGAGATATGATTGCAGAGATCGTACCTGATAAAATTCAATATGCTGTGGAAATGTATGTACGTCCATTGGATCTGCCCCTGCTTGCACCGGGTCAAAAAATTCGGTTCCTGTTTGATGGTTTTCCTGCTATTGTGTTCAGTGGATGGCCACAAGCTTCTTCCGGAACATTTGGCGGCGAAATTGTAGCCATTGAAAGCAATGTGAGTGTGAATGGAAAGTTCAGGGTGCTGGCAAAAGAAGATGTAAAAGATAAACCATGGCCAAAGGAATTAAAAATCGGAGCCGGGGCACAGGGTATTGCCCTGTTGAAAGATGTACCGGTCTGGTATGAGCTATGGCGGAATATAAACGGCTTCCCG
>CAYVSH010000082.1:0-1805 GCA_964453625.1 uncultured Chitinophaga sp. | reverse complement strand
TTATTATACAAGTCCATCGAATATTAAAAACAAATGAGAGTCATTTCAATGATAAGGCCGCTGTTCGTTAGTATCTGCACACTGTTTGTTGTATCATCCCCGGCACAGGATAGTGTAAAAACACTTTCGGCAGAGCAGGTCATTCAACTGGTAAAACTATATCACCCTGTTGCAAAACAAGCTTCTTTAATAATTGATAAAGCAAAAGCAGATGTTACCATTGCAAGAGGAGGGTTCGATCCATCGTTGTACAACAATTATGCACAAAAAACTTTCGATGGAACAGATTATTACCAATACAACCGCCCAGAGCTAACGATCCCCACCTGGTTCGGAATAGAAGTATATGCCGGGCTTGAAAACCTGAGTGGCAACAGAACCGATCCAACTGAAACTGCCGGAAAGACAAGCTACTTTGGTCTAAGTGTTCCCCTTGCCAAAGACTTAATAATGGATAAGCGAAGAGCTGTTTTGCAAACTGCCAGGATATACAGGGAGGCATCAGAAGTAGAGAGAAGGAATATGCTCAACAATCTTTTGCTGGAGGCTATAAAAAATTATTGGCACTGGATGCAGTATTACCAGGTATATAAAATTCTGGATAATGCAGTGCTGGTAAATGAAAAAAGGGTTGAACTCGTAAAAACAGGTTTTCGCCTGGGCGACCGGCCGGCCATTGATACCACAGAAGCATTAACCCAATTACAAACTTTCCAGGTACTCAGGGAAAATGCATGGATGCAATTTCAGAATGCAGGGCTCGATGTTTCGGTCTTTCTTTGGACAGCAGAAACTGCTCCCTATACATTGCCGGCAGATGTAGTACCCGCTGATGACAATATATTATTGAACATGCCTGCTTCAGCCCTTCCCGTATTAAGTGAAGTGCTGGATGCAGCAATAAAAAATCATCCCGAGCTGTTGTTGTATAATTACAAGCTGGATGCTTTAGCTATAGAAAAAAAATTAAAGTTCCAGGGCCTGCTACCCACTGTTGATTTCCGCTACAACCAACTGGGCAAAGGATATGATATACTAAAAACAGCTACCGGGCCGCTGTTTGAAAATAATTATCAATATGGTTTTCGGGTTGGATTACCGCTTCGTCTTTCTGAAGGAAGGGGCGAATACAGAAAAGCCAAAATAAAAATTACAGAAACACAATTGGATCAGCGGTTGAAAACAAAACAGATAGAAAATAAAGTAAAAAGTTATTTCAACGAGCTGGTTGCCTTAAAAAACCAGGTAGAGGTACAGGAAAAAGCCTACCGCAATTATTTGTCACTGCAACGGGCAGAGGAAACCCGATTCCGTATAGGCGAAAGTTCTTTATTTCTGATCAATGCAAGGGAAAACAAAGCACTGGAAGCATTGCAAAAGTTACAGGAGCTGCGGACAAAGTATGTCATTACTGCAAACACATTACAATGGGCAGCGGGGTTGCTGGTCAACTAAATTAAAATATTATTAATAAAACCTACCCGTAATATGGACTTATCATCCAGTATACCACAACTCCCGTTACCGCCACATAAAACCATACCGGCCAGGTAATGCGTACTAATTTTTTGTGTTTGGCAAACTCACCGGTAAGACCACGGTAAGCAGAGAAAAGAATAAAAGGAAGAATGATACCGGCCAGTGGTATATGGGTACCAAGTATAATATAATAGATCATCCGGCTGCTGCCCACTGCTGCTTTTTCTGTATCTGAAACAATGCCATCAAGATTGGTGTCTCCAAACCGGGTTTCGCCGGCAAACAAATGATGACAGATATAGCTTATTAAAAACAGGAGAGACAAG
>CAYVSH010000081.1:0-13855 GCA_964453625.1 uncultured Chitinophaga sp. | reverse complement strand
ACACCCAGCGGGTTAAGACAGATGTCCACAGGTGTTCCGTCTTCCAGGAATGGCATATCCTCCTCGCGTACGATTCGGGCAACCACGCCTTTATTACCGTGGCGGCCAGCCATCTTATCACCAACTTTCAATACATCCCCATCTTTTACAGGAGTAATGACTGGTCCCCGGTCTGTATTCTTTTCAACAAACAATTTTTTTACCAAATTCAATGGAGTGGCTGCTGTTGTTATTTTATCAAGGTCTTCAAAATACTGCCAGTACACCCCGCCCCATGAAGCACTTATATTTTTATCAGATGATGAAACAGTAACATTGATATTTCCCATTTGCGGAGTCACTTTATTTCCTTCAAATACTTTTTTGAAATATCCTGTTCCGGCTTCTTGTCCTTCGTCTGTTGATTTGATAGTTGTAGTTCCCAATTTTACTTCTACAACTGGTTCGCTGCTCAGCCATTCAGTTCCTTGTAATAATAGTGCATAACAAGCTTCTGCAGTAGCTTTTGTTGTTTTCCAATTATTGGTTTGTTTGTTTTTCAGTAACCAGGTTCTGAGGTCGTCAACAGCTTTTGTATCCTTGCCAGCTTCCTGAAACGCTTCTATTAATAATGCCTGTGTTTCAATCGGAGCCTGGTACCAGAACCATCCACTGGTTTGGTCTTTCCAATACATACCCAATTCTTCATTGTTGATGGAAGTTTCTTTCAATGATTTCAAAACGGCAGCAGCAGTTTTTGTATCATCTGTTCTGTATAATGCTAATGCGATCATTCCTTGCATGTATTTTCTCTGGCCAACCCATGTTTGCTGTGCTCTTCCACGGAAATAAGAATAGGCTGTCTTTGAAGCTTCGGCAATTTTAGTTTCAGGGAAGAAGCTTCTCATGTATAAGTACTGAATAGTAGTGTAGCCTGGTGTGTATTTTTTTAAATCGGTTTTAGACTTGATCAGGTTGTCATAGTCTTCTTTTATTTTTCTGTCGAGATAGGGAATAGCCGTATTCAGAATTGCTTTCATTTTTGTTTCCTGTCCTTTAGCGATTGCATTCAGTTTTTTCAAATGCCCGATCCCGGTTACAATATATTGTGTCATGTAACGATCATCAGGTCCGCCGGTAAACCATACAAAACCACCATTGCTGCTTTGCATCTGCTTCAGCTTTTCATAAGAGCTATTAAGTTGCTCACTCATTTTTATCATGTCAAACAACAAAGCAATATTTCTTTTTTGTTCTGCTTCATTCTTTGCCTGTAATACCCACGGTGTTTCTTCCAACATTATTGCTTTCAGTTCCTGGTTCTTCTGTAGGTTGCTCATCAGTGCAGCAGTGTCTTTTATTTTCCATTTGTCAAACACTTCCTTGATGCGGGGTGATGAATTGGAAATATGCGTAGCTAATGAATTGGCATAATAACGATTCCAGGTTTGCTCTGCACATTCATACGGATATTCCATCAGGTAGGGTAGTGCCTGCACTGCATACCATGCAGGATTAGAAGTGTATTCCAAGGTGAGTGCATAGTGCTGTAGTGTTTCACTCTTACCACTGTTCAGCAGCTTATCAAAGCTGAAGTTCTTAGTGCCGGTTCCTCTCATGGGCAATGGCATTGTTTCAGTTACCAGCATCCTGTTGGTCAGAACTGGTAAAGCATTTTCTTCACCATCAGAATAATTTCCTGCTTTGGCAACAATCCTCCACACCAAAGCATTGTTGAATTGATAAGGAATTTCTACCGGAAACTTCACTACTTCACTTTGCCCGGCTGCTACCGTGAAATACTGATTAGGTATCACACTCCTGAATTGTCCATCCACCGGTTCATTGGTAGTGGCATCAAATAATTGCAGCGATACCGTTCCTGTCATTTCTTTTTCAGATAGGTTAACGATCTTGGAATTCAGTTCGATCTTATCACCTTGTCTTACAAACCTTGGCGGATTGGGCTGCACCATCAGTTCTTTTTGTGTAACGATCTCTTTGGTGCTGGTTCCAAAGGCAGCATCTTTTGTATGCGCCAATGCCATGAACTTCCATTTGGTCAAAGCTTCCGGCATAGTGAATGAAAACTCGATAGCACCGGTGCTGTCTGTTCTCAGATCAGGTAAGAAGAAAGCGGTTTCGTTGAAGTTCTTCCGGATCTTGACATCGCCGGATTGATTTGTGGAAGATTCTTTATCAAGTTGATCAGCTCGGCCATCGGCATCTTTATCTGCTAGGGCAGCATCTTCTAACTTCTCTTCTGCAGGTGGTGGGGGTGGCGCCCCTTCATCGTTAACAGCTCTGGCTGTTGGTGCAGGTTTTCCGAGCCGCATTAATTTTTGACCACCACCATAGTAGCCAAGTAAATCATTTCCACTACCATCTGATAACAAATAGTCATATCTTTTGTCAATGCTTTTTCCTTCATAATCATTCACATATTTCTGATTAGATTGTACCTGGTTAAAATTTTGTGTACCACTCCAGTTATTCCTGTTATAATAAGAAGACCAGATTGAAGGCTTATACCAGTTATGCGATACAAACTGATCAAGTGATGCATCATACATACTGCCAAGCATTTCCGCAGCTACTTTTTCTTTTTTCAAACCAGTAATCCTCAGTTTCCATTTTTCTTCGCTGCCGGGTAGTGTTTTATCACGGTAAGTGGCATATTCAATGCTTAACTCTTTATTCGTCCATGGAATACTGATGGTCTGGTTCAACTGGTAGAAACGATTATGCTTGATAAACATCCAGCCAACACCATAACCGGGCCGGTCTCTTTCAGTTAGGAGATAGTTGTACTTCCTTTTTTCATTATCCAGTTTGATGAAGGAATAATCCATAACAGACGGAACCTTGCTATTATCATTTTTATCCAATTGATATACTACAAATAAATTATCCGCTGCTGTTCCAAGTTCAATGCTTGCTGTTTCGCCGGGTTCAACAGAAGTTTTTGTATTGCCCAGCCATAAATAATCCGCCCGGTTCAGTTGGTTGCTCTTTTCATCAAACAACTCAATGTATTTTACATCTTTTACAGTTTCTCCTTTCTTATCTTTTGTTTCAATCTCTACTATGTAAAAGCCGGGACTGTATTTCCCATTCACTATTGACCATTGACCATTCACTCTGCTTGAATCTTCTTTACTAAACACTTCCTGTCCTTTCTCCCAACTTTTCGAATCAGTTTCATTATCGTATTCATCATAAGGGAAGTATTTTATATATTCTGATTTGCTCATCACAAACTGGTCTGGCCTTTCCCAATAGCGGTCACGGATCAGTCTTTTTTCTTCTTTTAATTTAGTGATGGTCACTTTTACTTTTGCAGGTTCATATTCTCCATTCATATTTTGTGTGCGGATGGATAAAGACTTCAAGCTATCTGCCGGTAATGTAGCCGGTACAGAAGTTACAAGCATCAAAGACTTATAGCTTACAGAAACTGACTTTTCACCACTTCTGGTTTCGCCATTGATGTCAGTAACATCGGCATACACTGTGTAATCAAATACAGGTTCCATTTTCTTGTCAAGTTTCAGATCCGGGATGGCGGTGAATTCAATTATAAATTTTCCATCCTTATCTGTTTTCATCTCACCATGTGCTATTTCCATTTCTTCAGTTGGCGGCTGCCACGACCTCCAGAAATACCAGGGATAAAGAAAACGGGGTTGCCTTACTACCCTGTACTTTACTGTGGCGCCATCAATATTATTACCTGCATAAGCTTTTGCTACACCAGTTATTTTTATTTTGTCGTTTACTTTATAGGTTCCTTTTATTGGTTCATACTCTACAAAGAATTTTGGTCGCTTATATTCCTCTACCTTGAAACCAATATTCCCTCCATCTTTTCGGGTATAGATGGAGAATTGTCCATTCATACCTGATTGTGGCAATTGGAATTTTCCACTAAAGGAGCCGTATTCATTTGTAGTCAGCCTGATGGTATCTACATCTTTATAGTTTGCATCTCTTAATACAACTGTGGTAGAATAGCCAGCCATTACACCACCCGTTTTTTCTGCCTGGTTTCTTGTAAGCACAATTCCCTTATAATATACTGTCTGACCCGGACGATAAATGGCCCTGTCAGTAAACAGGTGAATTGATGTAACAGATTTGGATTCCTGCGGCTGCTGATTATAATAATAGTAGTCGTAGGAGAGGTCGTCCATAAAGAGTCTGTCATTGTCATATTTTACATCCAACAGGAAGGAATAATTACTATAAGTACTATTCTTCTCATCGGGCCTTTCTATTTTGAAAAAGCCATTAGCATCTGTTGTATAGCTTTTCCCTTTCTCCCTATCGTATTTCGATTGCTGGTAGTTATATTTTTGTTCCCACACTTGCACGGTGGCTTTTGCAAGGGGTTGACCATTGTCCCTGTTCAGTACAAAATAATCCCTTCCATTATTTACATAACTGATATTGGAAACATAAAATAGCCTTGCACCAATCAGCGTTGTAGTTCCCTTGAAATCACTTTGTGTAGAAGCTGCCAAAAAATACTCACCGGCAGGTAGGGCATCTATCTTTAATTCTGTAGCATGTGTTTGCAGGTCATTTGTTTCAGGAAGTGGTTGTTGCCAGTTTCGTACCGCTTTCGCTTCAGCCAATGCTGCCCATATACGGCCATCATATTGCGTTTCCAGTAATTTCTTCAATTCGTCAGTAGCTTTTATGGCCCGTAGATAAAGGGTGTTAATATTCCGGTACTTCACCAAAGCCCTGAATGGTTGGGCGGGCACATTTACTTTTTCCACTGTAAACTGGAACGAAGAACGTTTGATATTGGCAAGCAGGTTATAACAGTTTATTTTTCCTTCCGAGGAATCTTTTTGTTGCAATACCATTTCACATATCTCTTTTGCCTTTATCCGGCTGTAGCGGTTAGTAGTATCCCCAAATGGTTTGTATGTGTTGGCTTTTTCTTCATAAATCATCGCAACAAGGTACCATGCCTGTGCAGCAGCAGGTATTTGTTTATATTGATTTGCAATATGATTTAATGCATTAAAGTATAATTGATCTTTATCAGGATGCGTTGATTTTTGCTTTACATATTGGATCCGTTGTATATCGGCATCTATCAAAGCATCATATGTGTCATCATTTAAATGGAAAGCAATTAATTTCTGGTAAATCAATAAAGCCTTATGTTGTAACGACATTGAATCCTGTGTCGGAAATTTCCTTGTTACAAAATCAGCAGCCGGATCAAAAGCACTGGCCTGGTTGATTTCGAAAGCATAGGCCGGTTTTTTTATATCCCGTTCATCATTCTCAAAATAGCTTAGTGCCCGGTGTGCCAGCAGATCATATAAAGTGGGGCGAAGGTGTCTGACATTTCCTTTAACAATAATTGCATCGTAAGTTTTCAGCTTTGTTTGTTGTAAGAGCTTTTCATTTTTTATGGATTGTAAATAGAGTTCTCCTATCTTTTTATGAAAGTCCTCTGCATCCCAGGTGGCAATATCGGTTTTTACAAATTCAGCAGTTTTTGTGCGGTCATATAATTTCCAGCGGTTTTGCTGAAAATAGTTCCAATACATTTCAGCCTGCAGGCTTTTTAGAATTGAGACTACAGGTTCTTTGCTTATGCGTATTTCTTTTTCTACTTCTGCAATAGAGAAGACTTCATTATCCTCCCGGTTCTCACTTTGCAGACCAGTCATATATACAAGGGCTTTTATAACCTGGGCATCCTGTTTTTCTCTTTTAGCGAGGTCGTATATTTTTTTTGTTTCTGTAAAGGCAGATTTAGGTAGGCCCTTTTTTACAAAATCTTCAACCTTCTTCCATTCTTTTTCATAATTCTTTATCGGTTGCTGACCTTTTGCAAATAGTAAAAAGAAGCAATTAATAAATATTGTAAAGAGTGCAAATTTTGAAAACTGATTCTTCATTCTTTTTTATTTAATTAGATAAGTAATGGTTTTGCAAAACTATTTCAACATTAGCTAAAACCATGCGGAATAAGATGCCAGGTGAAGCCGTATTTCATAAATCAAAGTGTAAGCCGGCTTTTAGAATAGAAAGTTACCAAAAAGAAGCTGGTCAAAAATAAATTTGATCTTATTTTTAAGTTCTCTTGAAACTCTTGTCCAGTAAGGATTCCGGCACAAACCGGCATAGCTGTATTTCCCTTTAACTTTTTCTTGCGTTGTTTTTTGGCACAGTGGCATGAGTTTGGAAAATGAAATTCTGAAAACAAATTTTCAATAATCATCTAAAACAAACAACATGAAAAAAATCTTTACACTATTAATTGGTTCACTGTTTTCACTTTCTCTGCTTGCATTTGATGGCAGCCGCCTTAGTATATCAGCAGTAACCAGCAGCCAGGAACTTTCAGTTGAGGTTGATGGCCGCAAATTCTCCATGAAAGATAACAGCATTACCCTGAGTTACCTGAGTGAAGGTTATCACCAGGTAAAAGTTTATCGCCAGGCCAAAAGGGGTAGGGGTAACGCATTTGGCCGAAATGTAATCATCTATACAAACTCTGTTTTATTAAAAAGAGGGTTCCACCTTGACATTACTATCAATCGTTTTGGTAAAGTATTAGTAGATGAACGCCGCATGGACATCAATGACGAATGGTACAATGACCAGGATGACTATTATGACAGTGATAATGGTGGCTGGAACAATGGTTATAGCAATGTAATGAATACCCGGGAATTTGAAACTATGAAAGAACAGCTTCGTAAAGAATGGTTTGAGAACAACAGGCTTACTTCTGCAAGGTTTGTAATTGAAAGAAACAACTTCACTACAGCACAGGTAAGAGAAATGATGTTGCTCTTCACTTTTGAGAATAACAGGCTTGAAATTGCAAAAGCAGCATACAGGAAAACGATAGATAAGCATAATTACTACCAGGTAAATGATGCTTTAACCTTCAGTAGCAGCAAAGATGAACTGGCCCGTTTTATCCGTCAATCCCGTTAAGTTTTAATACACACTGATAACAAAAAAGCCCCTCTTTTACTTGGAGGGGCTTTGCTTTATTTATTAAAATTATTTCTTCATTACTTCAGCCATTTTCTTACCAATATCAGCAGGACTACTAACCACATGAATACCACATTCACTCATGATCTTCATTTTTGCAGCAGCAGTATCATCTGCTCCTCCTACAATGGCACCCGCATGTCCCATACGACGGCCCGGAGGTGCTGTTTGGCCAGCAATAAATCCAACAACAGGTTTTTTATTCCCTGTAGCTTTTATCCAGTGTGCCGCTTCAGCTTCCATGCCACCTCCTATCTCACCAATCATAACGATGGCATCCGTTTCAGGATCGTTCATTAATAATTCAACAGCATCTTTTGTTGGAGTACCGATGATCGGATCGCCACCAATTCCGACAGCAGTTGAAATGCCAAGTCCGGCTTTGGCCACCTGGTCTGCAGCTTCATAGGTTAATGTTCCTGATTTTGAAACAATACCGATACGGCCTGGTTTGAAAATAAAACCGGGCATTATGCCTACCTTACATTCATCGGAAGTGATTACACCGGGGCAGTTAGGACCAACCAATCTTGTATCTTTTCCCTGCAGGTAATTTTTCACTTTCACCATATCTTGTACGGGGATTCCTTCGGTGATACAAACTACCAGTTTTACACCGGCATCGGCAGATTCCATGATCGCATCAGCAGCAAAAGCAGGCGGAACAAAAATGATACTGACATCGGCTCCGGTAGCTTTTACACAATCAGCAACGGTATTGAATACTGGTTTATCCAAATGGGTTGAACCGCCTTTTCCGGGTGTTACACCGCCCACTACATTTGTTCCATACTCTATCATCTGTGTGGCATGAAAGGTTCCTTCGGTACCGGTAAAGCCTTGCACTAAAACTTTTGAATTTTTATTGACGAGGATACTCATATTTGCTGCTTAATTGTTGCGGCAAAAGTAAGGGTTTTGCAGGTTTTTGGTGGCTTATAAATTATTCTTCTGGCGGAATAAGCGGAGGGGCATTTTTGTCCAATAACTCGTTCATGTTCCTTTCACCGGAAATTTTACCTGTTTGTTCCAGCATCCGCATATCTTTTGCATCCTGCAAGAACTCTGAAGCAAAGATGAATTCATTCAACCGTTTATTTTTACTGAATATGATGTCTTTGTTGGTTCCTTCCCATTCTTTATTCCCCTTGTACATATATAGAATGTAGTTGCCTATCTCCATTACACTGTTCATGTCGTGGGTGTTGATGACAGTCGTAATATTATATTCAATTGTTATTTCTTTGATCAATTTATCAATTACGAGGGAGGTTTGTGGATCAAGCCCTGAATTAGGCTCATCACAAAAAAGATATTTGGGATTTAAAACAATAGCTCTTGCCAGCGCCACTCTTTTTTTCATACCGCCACTCAATTCTGAAGGATATTTTTTATTAGCACCAACCAGGTTTACTCTATCCAGTACTTCATTTACTCTATCCAGTTTTTTCTTCAATGAATCTTTAGTAAACATACTCAATGGAAACATTACATTTTGTTCTACTGTAAGGCTATCAAACAGTGCAGAACCCTGAAAAAGCATACCTATCTCTTTCCTTATCTCTGTTTTTTCAGCTCCTTTCATAGCAGTGAAGTTATCTCCATTATATAACACTTCACCGGCATTGGGTTCAAAGAGGCCTACCATACATTTCATTAAAACAGTTTTGCCACTGCCGCTTGAGCCAATGATCAGATTGCATTGTCCCGGTTTCATCACAGCACTTACATCCTGGATAACAATTTTGTCGCCAAAGCTTTTTTGTATGTTTTTTACTTCAATCATTATTTAAAGTAACAATGCAGATAAAATATAATCAGCAAATAATATTAATATACAACTAACTACTACTGCTTTTGTACTTGCCCTTCCAATTTCCAGGGCTCCGCCTCTTACATAGTAGCCGTAAAAAGCTGGTATACTGGAAATGATAAACGCAAATACATATGCTTTTGTCAGCGCAAACTTCACTGTGTAGGGATCAAAAAACTCCTTTAATCCCCTGTCATAAGTATAACCATCAAGTATTCCGGCTGCTACTCCTGCAAGTCGTCCACCCCATATTCCTAATGCCATAGCAATAACTACCAGTAAAGGGATCAGGAACAATGCAGCAATAACTTTTGGAAGGATCAGGTAAGTTTTGGTATTGATACCCATTATTTCAAGTGCATCAATTTGTTCACTTACCCGCATATTTCCCAGCTCACTGGCTATACGGCTTCCAGCAACACCTGCCAATACTATACAAACAAGTGTGGGAGCAAATTCAAGTATTACAGTATCTCTTACAATTTGTGCAATTGTAGATGGTGGTATCAGCGGACTCACCAACTGGTAAGCTGTTTGGATGGTAGAAACAGCTCCAATAAAAACAGAAATGATAGCCACAATGCCTAACGAACCAAAGCCGATCTCAGTACATTGATGAATTAATTCTTTCCAATACATTCTAGGGTTTTCGGGCTTGGAGAACATACCCTTTATCATCATCAGGTAACGGCCTATATCTGTAAAAATGGTCATATCAACTGTAAAATACGATGAAAAATTTAACCGAAAGATTTAGACTTTCATACTTGTTAAGAACTTATTTTATTTAGTTTATTGATGACTATATATTTCTGCTCACTTTGCGAAAACGTTTCCACCATTTTGAACGTTTTACAATATCTCCTGTTGGTGACTGGCTTTTTGTTTGTGCATCCACTACAGCAACAGAAGCCATATTGATTATGCTCCGCACAGAACTTCCTAATTGAAGAATATGTACCGGTTTTTTCAACCCTAAAAGAATTGGTCCGACTGCATCTGCAGTTTCCAGTTCTTTTAAAAGATTATAAGCAATATTACCTGCCGCAAGGTTGGGAAATATCAGAGTGTTAACATCCTTATCTACCAGTTCACTGAAAGGATAATTCTCTTTCATCAATTCTTTATTGAAGGCGACACTGGCCTGCATTTCACCATCTACTATAAGTGATGGCATTTTTTCTTTTACGATTTCTCTTGCTCTTGCTACCAGTGCAGCTTCTTTTGAATTACTGCTTCCAAAATTGGAATAGCTCAGCATTGCAATTCTTGGAGTAATGTTGAAATCCCGTACTTCTTTGGCTACCATCAAAGTAATTTCTGCCAGTTCCTCAGCAGTGGGATTAAAGTTCACCGTTGTATCTCCAAGAAATAGCGGACCTTGTTTGGTTAACATCAGGTACATGCCGGCAATTTTCTTTACTCCGTCTTCCGTGCCTATAATTTGCAATGCCGGACGTATTGTATCAGGATAGTTCTTTGCTAAGCCGGAGATCATGCAATCTGCATCGCCAAACTCCACCATCATACAACCGTAGTGGTTACGGTCTTTCATTACTTTCTTAGCCTCGTATGCATTATAACCTTTTCTTCCTCTTTTTGCCAGAAACAAATCTGCATAGGTGTTTCTTCTTTCTTCTGTTTCTTCACTTCTCGGATCAAATATGGGTAACCCTTCAATGTCAATTCCGTTTTCAACCGCAATTTTGTTAATCTTTGTTTTATCACCTAAAAAGATGGGATATCCAATTCCTTCATCAAAAATGATCTGTGCAGCTTTCAGGATTTTTACATTGTCGGCTTCCGCAAACACAATTCTTTTCGGATCCCTTCTCGCTTTATTACCAATGACCCGCATAACCTGGTTATCAAGTCCTAACCTTTTATTCAGGTTAGTGATATAAGTGTCCCAGTTATGGATAGGTTGTTTTGCTACTCCGCTTTCCATTGCTGCTTTTGCAACTGCCGGTGCAACAGTTGCCAGTAATCGTGGGTCTAGCGGCTTGGGAATAATATAATTTTCTCCGAATATGATATTCTTTTCATTATAAGCCATATTTACCATGTCAGGTACTGGTGATTTTGCCAGTTCTGCCAAAGCCCTTACAGCTGCCAGTTTCATCTCTTCATTAATATGGGTAGCCCTTACATCCAATGCGCCGCGGAATATATATGGGAAGCCCAATACATTATTTACCTGGTTAGGATAATCACTACGGCCCGTTGCCATAATAACATCTTTTCTTGCAGCAGTTGCATCATCCCAGCTTATTTCAGGATCAGGATTTGCCATTGCAAATACAATCGGATTTTTAGCCATACTTTTTACCATTTCCTGGCTTACACAATTACCTGCACTCAGCCCGATAAAGACATCAGCATCTTTCATAGCCTGTGCAAGTGTTATATCTGATTTTGCATTGGCAAATTTCAATTTAAAATCCTCGAGGTCGGTTCTTCCTTTATGCAGTACACCTTTCCTGTCAAACATCAGAAAGTTTTCATGTTTGGCTCCTAACGCTTCATATAATAAAGTACATGCCATGGCGGCAGCCCCGGCTCCATTCACTACAAACTTTACTTTCTCTATTTTCTTTTTCTGAATTTCCAGTGCATTAAGCAGTGCAGCCGCACTAATGATAGCTGTGCCATGCTGGTCGTCATGCATCACAGGAATATTCAATTGCTTTTTTAATTCCTGTTCAATGTAAAAACATTCCGGTGCTTTAATGTCTTCAAGATTAATTCCGCCAAAAGTTGGTTCTAATGCTTTTACTATCTGTACAAACTTTACTGGATCTTTTTCATTGATTTCAATATCGAATACATCAATATCTGCAAATATTTTAAAGAGTACTCCCTTTCCTTCCATTACGGGTTTACCGGCTTCAGGGCCAATATCACCAAGACCTAGTACAGCAGTTCCATTACTTATCACGGCTACCAAATTCCCTTTAGCTGTGTATTTATAAACGTTCTCAACATTTTCTGCAATCTCTAAACAAGGTGCGGCAACCCCCGGAGAATAGGCTAGAGACAGATCTCTTTGTGTTTTGGCTTCTTTAGTGGGTATTACTTCTATTTTTCCGGGTCTTCCTTTAGCATGATATTCGAGGGCCTGTTGTTTGCGTAAGTCGTTTGACATAGATAATTATTATGTTACCAGCTTTAGTAATTCTGCTTATCGTTCCTTGCGTCGCACTCTTCAACTGCAGTAATTCTTATCAGCAAATGGGTTGCAATGTACAAAATAAAAGTGCTTAGCCATTTTGTGTATTATACGCTGAAAATGAGCAGATTGTAGAATTAAGATTGTCCGTTGCTACCCAACCAGGCCATCATTCCCATTCCTATTTCAATTGCCTGTTCATCAATATTAAAGTTAGGTGTGTGCACCCCGGCAGTAATTCCTTTGGATTTATTCATGGTACCAAGGCGATAAAAACAAGCAGGAATTTGTTGGGCATAATATCCAAAATCCTCAGCTCCCATTCGTAACTCAGTTTCACTTACATTTTCTTCACCAAGGTATTCGATAGCTTTTTTCATAGCATCCGCAGTTACCTTTTCATTATTCATTACACATGGATAGCCAACATCAATATGCAGATCAGCTTCGCCACCCATGGATTGAACCAACTCTGTTGTCAGTTTACGTATCAGGTCATGTGCTTTGAAACGCCATTGTTCATCCATTGCCCTGAAGGTTCCCATCAGTTTTACATCGTTTGGAATTACATTGGTGGTATTGCCGGCATTGAATGAGGTAATGGAAAGTACAGATGGATTAAATGGATTATTATTTCTGCTAACCAATTGCTGCAATGCGATTATTAAATGTGAGCTGATAAGTATCGGATCAACAGTTATATGAGGTGAAGCAGCATGACCACCTTTTCCCCTGATTGTAAAGTATAATTCATCAGCACTGGCCATTACTTTACCACTGCGAAAACTTAGCTGACCAACTTCCAGAATCGTATTTACATGTAATGCATAAATAGCTTGCGGGGCAGGATTTTCCAGCACACCATCTTTTATCATAAGAGATGCACCGCCGGGATTTTTTTCTTCACCGGGCTGGAAGATCAGTTTCACTGTGCCTTCCCATTCATCTTTTAATTCATATAAAATTTTGGCAGCACCCAATAAACAGGTGGTGTGCACATCATGCCCACAAGCATGCATTATACCTTCGTTCTTTGATTTATACGGTATATCATTTTCTTCTTTTATGGGCAATGCATCCATATCAGCCCGCAATGCAATAATTCTTTTTTCAGGATTCTTTCCTTTTAATAATCCTACAACTCCAGTTGTTGCTTTTACCTCAAATGGAATTCCAATCTCCTGTAATTTATTCTGTACAAACTTTGATGTTTCGAATTCCTGGTAGCTTAATTCAGGATGGGCATGAAGGTGATGACGTACCTCAACAAACTCAGCAAAATATTTTTTGGCTAACGCTTTTATTTTCTCCTGCATAGGGCAAAAATAATGAATCGTTGCTTAGCCGGTCATTCATAAAAAACAACCCCGTTAAAAATAACGGGGTTGTATAAAATTTTGGACGAATAAATCAGGGTTCAATTTCATCTTCGTTGTTCTTTCCGGGTTTTATTTCAATTATATCTTTCATTATGAAGACACCCCTTGGAAAATACGTATTCAATCTTTTTTGATAAGATTCTGCTTCTTTCCTGTCTTTAAAATTTCCTGCTTTTACTCTGAAGTAAGGTGACTGATACCATAAGTAAGCCTTTAACTCAGGGAAGTAAGTATAGATCTTTGTTTTAGCAGCCATGGCTTCATCCCTGTTATTAGTACTGATAACCATTAAACGAAAACCTTTATCCGTTCTTCTTCCATCCCGGCTTGTCACTTCATTTATTGTTGCTTGTTTTTTTATCAACAGGTCAACCCTCGGGTCTTTATGAACTATTACCGAGTTTGAGTCAACTGATGCTGAAGCAGTAGTATCTTTTTGAGCAAAAATGCTCATTGAGAAAAAAAGAAAAACAACAA
>CAYVSH010000080.1:0-13997 GCA_964453625.1 uncultured Chitinophaga sp. | reverse complement strand
GTTATGAGTTTTAGTAAAAACTAAATTAAGACTTTTTTATTCCTATTCACCATTCACTTTTCACTATTCACTTCAATTCATCCAACACTTTATACATTTTACTTACCACACCGGAGGTTCTGCCATTGTAATTATTAACCAGGAAAGAAAAAATATACTCCTTGCCATCCTTTGCTTTGTGGTAACCTGCAAATCCTTTTACATCCCGTATCGTTCCGCTTTTCATCTTCATTCCATTATACTCCGGAAAGCCATTCAGGTAATATGGAAACCAGTCCTTGCTTTTTGCATATTTCAAAATCTCTACCTGGGCATGAGTAGTTGTTCTGTTCTGTGGTGACAAACCCGAACCATCGCTGATATTTAACTCATTGTCGTCAATACCTTTTTGTTTCCAGAATTCTTTTACAATTTTTACACCGCCATCGGTACTTCCAAATCCATCCTTTTCATAGGCAAATGTTTTAAGTAATGCTTCGCCGTAAAGGTTGATGCTTTTTCTGAGAAACCAGTAAGATATAGAATCGAGAGAGGGGGAATTCATTGAACCAATTCGTGTTAATTCAATATTTTGATCTTTGCCATTGGCTATCAGATATAAAGTAGTATTTAATTTTCCAATCATTTCTATTCCAGCTAATTTCAATGCAGGATACAGTTCCTTGTAAAATTGTCCACTGGGATATGCAAATGATCCTGAAATTTTAAAATTTTTTTCATCAACAGGAATTGTTCCTTTTAAATATCCATTTACAGTAAAGGGGGCCAGATATATATAAGCATTATCTCCACTTCCTTTAGGTCCGGATTTAATTTCATTCAACATAGCATATATATCTAACTCTGGTTCTGTTCTAACAATTTTGACTGGGTCTCCTATCTTCGGTCCGGAACTTAAAACTAAATCATACTGGTTCTCATTCCAACTTAATGCTGCCGAACCAGCGCCATAATAATTACCCATATCCTGCCAAATCCATCCATCAGGTGTTGTTTGTGTTTCGAATCCACTTTCATCAATAAAAATATCTCCTGTAATAACTTTGATTCCTGACTCTTTTATTACCCTCACAATCTCATTGATACATTTTTCCCTACTTGTACCATTATATCTCCATGACCCAAGTGTAGGATCTGAACTTCCCTTAATCAATAGGTCTCCAATCAATGAATCGCCATCTATCTTTCCGTTATATCCAATTTTTGTTTCGTATCGATAATCCTTCCCCAACAACTCAAAAGCCGTTGCAGCAGTAATTATTTTTTGAGTTGAGGCCGGAGCTAAACCTATCTGCGAATTTTTATCAAACACTACTTCTCCAGTTTTAGCATCAATTACATACAATGAACTTATAGCATGTTTTAGCTGACTATCGCTTTCAAACTGCTGCCATGCTTTTTGTAATCGTTGTGATACATTTTGAGCCTGGCTACTTATAAACGAAAACAGAATAATAAAAACAAGAATGGGTTTCCTGATTGAAAATTGATTTTTAAACATTGTACATTGAAACATTTAATTAATCAAATTTAGCCATCTCCTACCTTTGCTGCGAATTTCACTTCTATGAATATTGTTAATGCTTCTATTATTACCATCGGGGATGAATTACTGATTGGTCAAACCATTGATACCAACTCTGCTTTTATAGCACAGGAATTAAATAAGATCGGAGTATGGGTTAAAAGAAGAGTGGCCGTTGGCGATTCTTACAATGAAATCTGGCAGGCATTAGATGAGGAAGGCAGTAACTCAGATATCGTCATCATTACCGGCGGCCTTGGACCAACTGCTGATGATATTACCAAACCACTTCTTTGCAAATACTTTGGCGGAAAGATGATAGTGAATCAAGAAGTACTGGCTCATGTAAAATATTTGTTTGAAAAAGTGTTTCGTCGTCCGGGGCCGATGCTGGAAAGTAATTTAAGACAGGCAGAAGTTCCGGATGTTTGTACGGTACTGATGAATAAGAGAGGAACGGCGCCGGGGATGATGTTCAGCAAAGAGAAGACCTCCCCAAACCCCTCCGAAGGAGGGGCTTTAGCTTCCGATAGTTTAGGAAATGAATTTGGATACATAACAACTGACCCAAATACATATGGCTTATTGAAAAAATTTGTAGACGAGCATCGAAGTAATCCTACTAAAGCTGAGAAATTATTATGGGAAATAGTAAAAGGGAAAAAAATAGCCGGTTATAAATTCCGGCGACAACATATTATTGGTTCTTATATTGCTGACTTTGTATGTATCTCGCAAAAATTAATTATTGAAGTTGATGGACTAATACATCAGGCTCCCGAAAATAAAATAAGTGATGAAGAAAGATCTCAAGATTTAAACAGACTCGGATTTAATGTTATCCGATTTAGTAATGAGCAGGTGTTGGGAGAACCAGATAAAGTAATTAATAAAATTGTAAAAGCATTAAATGAAGGAAATTCAAAATTAAAAACGACTCAAAAGCCCCCCTTGGAGGGCAGGGAGGTCTTGTATTTCTCATTACCCGGTGTTCCCCACGAAATGAAAGGACTAATAATGGATGAAGTGATTCCAATTATACTTCGTGAGTTTGATCTTCCAGCCATTGTTCACAAAACAGCTTTCACAGCCGGAATAGGTGAATCCATGCTGGCTGAATTACTGAAAGAATTTGAACCTTCATTACCATCGCATATCAAACTGGCTTATTTGCCAAACTATGGAATGGTAAAACTAAGGCTGACAACAATTGGAGATAATAAAGAAGAAGTTGAAAAAGAGTTGCAACCTTACTTTCTGAAGATGATGGAGATTGCGAAGGAATATCTTGTTTCTGATGAAGATGAGGGCCTGGAAAAAGTGATTGGTAAGATTCTGAAAGCAAAAGGGAAAACCATGGGAACAGCTGAAAGTTGTACCGGCGGATATATTGCTCATCTTGTCACGTCGGTTCCGGGTTCGTCAGCATATTTTAATGGAACTGTTGTATGCTATGCAAACCAGGTAAAAGAAAATGTGCTGGGTGTTAAACATTCTACATTAGAAACAGTTGGTGCAGTAAGTGAAGAAACCGTGATTGAAATGGTACAAGGAACGATCAAAGCATTGAATGTTGACTTTGCAGTTGCCACTTCAGGCATTATGGGACCGGATGGTGGCAGTGAAGAAAAACCTGTTGGAACTGTATGGATTGCCGCAGGCAATAAAGAGAAAACAGAAACTCTGAAACTGAATCTTCGCTTCGACAGGAAAAGAAATATTGAAATGACCGCTGCCAATGCTTTGAACTTTTTAAGAAAATTCATACTACAGAACCAGGAAATACAGGATTAAAGATGATTAGCCGGAAAACTTTACCTTTGACCCGATTGCTATAATCGCCAATACTGGTTAAGAATTCCTCTTAAGGAAACTTTGCTATTAGGGTAAATCTGCAATCTAAAATCGTTAATCTTAAATAATTATATGGCCGTTGTTGATTTAGTAATGCCAAAATTGGGTGAAAGTATAATGGAAGCTACTGTGTTGAAATGGTTAAAGAAACCGGGAGATACGGTGGAAATGGATGAAACTGTGCTGGAGATTGCCACTGATAAAGTGGATAGCGAAGTGCCCAGCACTGCTGCCGGTGTGATTGAAGAAATTCTTTTTAATGTAAATGATGTAGTACCAATTGGCACTGTGATCGCCAGGATAAAAACCGGTGCTGAAGAATCTGCTGCCCCAAAACCCGTCGTCTCAACTCCTGTGCAAGAGGCTGCTTCCTCTCAACCAGACCAGGTAGCTGAAGTTGTGGAAACCATACAACGACCAGCACCTGCACAAACTCAGCCAACAAATGGTTCAACCAATCGTTTTTATTCTCCATTGGTCTTGAATATTGCTGCCAGCGAAGGTATTAGTATGGTGGAACTGGAAAATATTCCGGGAACAGGAAATGAGGGAAGAGTGACAAAGAAAGATATTTTACAATTTGTGAGTGAAAGGAAGTCCGGAAGCCGGAAGCCGGAAGTCGGAAAAACTGCTTCACCGATGACAGTTTCCAGAACTGAGCAGAAACAAACCGAAGGCAATACAGGAAATGCAAATCAACAATTAACCACTTATACCGGCAACGTTGAAATCATTGAAATGGACAGGATGCGGAAACTGATCGCTGACCATATGGTTCGCAGCAAGCATACCAGTCCGCATGTAACCAGTTTTACAGAAGCTGATGTAACAAATATGGTGATGTGGCGGAACAGGGTGAAAAAAGAATTTGAAAAAAGAGAAGGAACCAAGATAACATTTACTCCTTTATTTATTGAAGCTATTGTGCGTTGCATTAAGAAGTTTCCATTGATCAATTGTTCGCTGGATGGGAATAATATAATAGTTAAAAAAGATATCAATATCGGTATGGCCACTGCATTACCAAGCGGCAACCTGATTGTTCCGGTTATTAAAAATGCTGACCAGCTAAATCTTGTTGGACTGACCAAACAAGTGAATGCTTTGGCAGATAATGCCCGTAACGGAAAACTAAAAGCTGATGATACTTCTGGCGGTACATTTACATTGACCAATGTTGGAACATTCGGAAGCCTTATGGGAACTCCGATCATTAATCAGCCACAGGTAGCCATACTTGCCGTTGGTGCTATCAAGAAAAGACCTGTTGTAATTGAAACACCGAATGGAGACAGCATTGCAATACGACACATGATGTATTTAAGTATGAGCTACGACCATCGTATTGTGGATGGAAGTTTGGGTGCTACATTCTTAACGGCTGTGGCAAAGGAGTTAGAAAATTTTGATGGAGACAGAGAATTCTAATACCATTTCTATAAAACAATCTAAAACCTGTTAATAGCAGGTTTTTTTATACCATGCGGAGAGTAATTTCTTTTATAAGTCTTTTTATTTTATTGAATCAATCAAGCAAAGGTCAGACAGGAAGCTGGAATATTTTGAATGTAAAAGTCGACTTAAATGATCGCTGGAATTTTTTTGGTGAAGCCCAAATCAGATCTTTAAAACTTTATGACGACTTCCATTATTACGAATTAAAAGGTGGATTTACATATGCTATCAGCAAAACATTTTCAGCTTCAGCTGGTTTTGGAATATTTGACACTTATTCACCGGGTGGGAACTTTAAATCTCCCATGGTTAATGATGAATTCAGAAGCTGGTTGCAAATAAGTATGCAACAATATGAAAAACGATTAAAATTCGAACATCGCTACAGAGCTGAACAGCGTTTTACAAACAATGGGTTTCGAAATCGCTTTAGATACAGGCTTAGTTCAATTTATCCCCTGAATAAAGCAAAAGTGGAACCAAAAACTTTATTCCTTAATATATCAGATGAGATTTTTTTTACTGATAAAGCACCCTATTTTGAAAGAAACAGGTTATTCCTTGGATTAGGATATGAACTTTCCGAATCATTTTCTATTCAAAGCGGTTACTTAAAGCAGTTTGACTACCGTATCAATGATGAAACTGGTAAAAACTTTTTCCAGATAGCATTCTTAATAGAATTAAACCCATTGAAAAAAATCAAACAAAGGATACCAGGTAGTATGAACTAAACTTATTTTAAAGATTTACCATACTTCTCATTTTTAAATATATAGTTGTTGCCTTTCCTTTTTAGAATATAAAGGTTATCGTATTCGGAATCTTTCAGATCGCCGGGTACAACTGTTGAACCAGCCAGTTTGTTGGCTATATCATCTATCGTATTAGAGTGCCCTACGATCAGCACATCTCCTTTTTTGATTGTTTTTATTTTCTGGATGAATGCCTCCATGGAATCAGCCTTGCTGCTGTAGATCTGAATCGGCATACCGAGATATAATTCCTTCAATGGTCTTGCAGTTGAAATGGTCCGCACTGTGTTGGTAGAATAAATATGTTTAATATTCTTGCTGCCAAGTTTCTGTTTTAAAGCTAATGCCCTTTCCTCTCCTTCAATCGTTAGTGGCGGATCAGTTGTTGGCTTCATGGTGGCCATATCAATGCCTGATGCTTTTTCGGCATGACGAACAACATAAATCGTATTAGTGCATGAAAAAAGCACAACCGAAAGGGAGAAAATTATTAACCGCATGTGAATTGTTTTAACAATATAAAATTAAACTACAATTCACTTTATTACGTCTTTTTTGTAAATTGGTATTTAATAAAACCCAACAACACTATGAAATCATTATCTGAAACATGGTTCGCCGAAGGCCGTATTGATTTTGAGTTAAAGAAATATACCCTCCTAGCCTATCTGCAGGAAGTAAATAAGTATTTCGACGAAAATAAATTGTATCCCCAGCTTGCCGATATGGTTTTCCATTACAACAATATTGTTGCCTTCCGGGAAAATAAGAAGTATCTGCAGGAGCATTTCCCAAAAAAACTTACAGGCCTTCAGATGGAGAAACTACAAGTACTGTATGAACAACTGATACAGGATGATGAAATGATGCAGGAACTGGAAGACATCATTCATTATTCGGCAGCCAAGATAAAGGGAACTATAAAAAACGGCACAGAGATCTACGAATTTGTAGAAGACAAGATCAGTATCAATCCAGTTGGGATTTTACCACTTGATACCAGAGAGGGATACTTTTTTCTAAGTGCAGGCAATTCAAACTCAACAAATATTTACCATTATCGTTTGTCTATTTTCGAGAAACATGATGAAAAATACAGGAGCATCCGAACGTTATTTATTGATAACAGGAAGCTAACAATTTCACATACGTATGAAAATATAAAGACTGACCTGATTAAACAATGGCAAGATTTACCCAATCCTGCAGTTTATTGTATTGAAACAGAGCTTAAATTTCCTGTTGATGAAACTTTATTGCCAGTGGCAAAAAGAAGTTTGGTGAAGTTTATCAGCGAAGCTGCTTAAAGTTAATTGGTTTATTAGTTGAATAGTTAATTAGGAGAAACCCTGATTCTAAACCAATCCCCAATAAACCGATTAACCGATTAACTAATCAACCAATTCCAATCCCCAATCCTTACCCTTCTTGACGGCTGGAATACCTTCAACGATCCACTTTGGTGGCTTCTCTCCTTTTAATAGCCAGTCGAAATATTGTTGCTCTCTTATTGAAATATCTTTCTTATTGATCCTTTGCACCAGGTTATGATCTTCGCCGTTATAGTTCAACATCCAAACTTTTTTTCCCAATCTTCTCATGGCTGTAAACAACTCGATACCCTGGTACCAGGGTACTGCACCATCTGCATCGTTATGCATTATTACTAGCGGTGTTTTTACTTTTGGTAAATGGAATAATGGTGAGTTAGCAATATACAGATCAGGCCTCTCCCATAAAGTTGCTCCGATTCTGCTTTGTGTTTTTTCGTATTGAAACTGACGACTAACACCAGTACTCCATCGAATACCGCCATATGCACTGGTCATGTTGGCAACAGGGGCACCGGCCCATGCAGCTTTAAACATATTCGTCATTGTAATTAACTGCACTACCTGGATACCGCCCCAGCTTTGGCCTTGTATTCCAATATTAGCACCATCGATCCATTTCTTCTTTGCCAGCGATTGAGCAGCACTTACTACATAATCATAGGTATTTTTTGATTGTTTGCCCGTAGTATAATGAATATCCGGAGAGAAGACAATATAACCTCGACTAACAAAGAATGAAATATTTAATCGGCTGCCAGTTGGAGTTGGCTCAACATATTCATGCAATGTATTGGAATGTGTTTCATAGAAATACATGATCAACGGATACTTCTTTGTAGAATCAAAGTCTTCAGGTTTGTATAAAACACCTTCAGACATTTTTCCATCAAATGCCTTCCACTTATAGAGTTCTGCAGTCCCCCAATTGTAATCTTTTTGTTGAGGGTTAGTAGTTGCCAAAATATTTCCGTCACTTCCTTCTTCTGTTAGATGCCAATAATATAAAGCAGGAGAATTGGTATAAGATTCCATCAAGAAAGTGTAGTAATCTGCATCTTTAGCTTTAGCTACCTGCCCGATACTAAAGTCATCATCAGAATGAATAGGCAATAAAGAATTTCCCAGTGAATTATCAGCCGAATATGCACCAATCCACAAACCGGCTTTTTTATTAATCTCATTGAAAGTTTGAAACACAACTTTTTGACCGGGCTTAACTGATCTTTCCTCCCGATCAGTAGCAATGTACCTGTACCTGATCTTTTTATCTCTTCCAGCCAATATATTCACAGGAACCTGCTTAGCACTTACATCAACTTTCCATATGCCATATTTATCGTAAACAAGAACAGCGTCTTCATTTTCCTGCCACCTCATCATCCCATATGGTGCAGGATAAGAAGGCGAATCATGTTCTTCATTCCATAATGGATACTTAATTTTTGCTGTTATATTTTTTGTGGCTATGCCATCCCATAAAAAATAATGTTTCTCTTTACTGTCATACCACATAATATATTTTCCGGTTGGAGAGATCATTTGCGGAGATACAAATCCTTCCAGGTCCTTTTTCACCAGCTTTTTACTTCCGCCTTTTACATTGATAGCATATATATCTTTCTTAGTTGTACCTGTCCATTGGCTTTCAATACGTTTACCAAAATCTGTTACACCTACAAACTGGTCGCCATCGCCTTCATTGGTTTGATAAACTGTGGGTATCTCTTTCGATTCCAATTGTTGCAGGATATTATCCTGAAGGTCATATACAGCCAGGTAATTTGTTTGCAAGTCTCTTTGCAATCTCCTGAGTTGAACAGGCTGCAGGTAGTCATCATTATAATGCCATACATCCAGCTTTACCAGGTCCATTTCTATTAAAGATGTATCCTTTGGTGGCTGTATTGGTGCCGTTCCAAAAAATAAACGGTTACCGGATTTACTGAAGCTTATGTTTCCAAATTCACTTACCGTTGTTCCCAGTTCCATTCCTACCGAATTTTTATCAACCAGCATGGTGGCACTATCCATTCCTGCTTTATAATACCATAGTTTGTAAAATTTCTGCAATTCCTTTGGCTTGGCATCCCGTTCGGCCAGATAAGCCAATTGCGATCCATCATCTGAAAAGGAAAAATTCTTAAAATCATTGCCGCCATTGCTTAAAACAGTTGATGCTGACCTGTCCAGATCGTAAAGAATTACTGAAGTTTTACCCAGGCTGTCCTTGGGATCCTTTGCTTTTTCGATAAGCAGTTTCTTTCCTTCCTTACTGAAATAATACTCCAATACATTTTTAAAAATCTTTTCTTTTCCATCTGCCAAACTACGGACAACAAGATCAGTACCAGCATCCGCCGGCCCGGCAGGAGTTTCATCGCCATCGGCATTTGTTTGGTCAATAGTCAATGGTGAATTGTCAATAGATTCATCTCCATCACTTAGTTCACCATCCTTATTTTTTTTCTTTTTCTTTGGCATTGATTCAATTAGATTTTGTAAAGAATCAATAACTCTGTTCAGGCTGTCAGCTATTTTCTTTTCAGATGATTCAGGTTTTCTTGTAACTTCCTTTTTCTCTATCGCCTTTTCAAGGTGATATACTACCCAACCAGCTTCTTTTTCAGGTGTTTTGTAACTCTTAACTTTTGCCTGCTTCCATACACTGTCTTTTCCCAGTTCTACAATAGCAAATGTATCCTTTGGCATGTCATCAGCCTTCTTCTTTTTAATTTTTGCCTCTCTTGTATCTGCAAAAAATGGTTTGATCTTAAACACTGCATAGCGGCTGTCTTCGGTTATTGTAGCATTATAACCTCTTGGCACTACTTTTTTATAGCCTGCATCAGACGATTGTATAACCAGTTCATTATCGCCTTCCTGCGGATTGATTGTGTACACTACCCACTTACCATCGTTGCTGATCATTCTTTCACCGAAGCTTTGCCAGCCATCGTAAACAGAGTGATCCAATGGTTTCTTCTGTGCAAATAAAATAGTAGCTGGGAAGAATAGTATGATACCAAAAAGGAGCCTTTTCATGTTTATAGTTTTGGAGGCTCTAAAGATAATGGTGAAACGGGAATTATATTAAGGCTTTTTACCAATGGTTATTCCATATTGCCAGAGACCTTTTTTCATGCCTTTATATTGAAACTTGCAGGCCATGATATTTTTTTTCTGCATATCTGTGGCTGGCTTAGAAAAATTGATCTTCTTCCATAAAAGGTAAATTCTTGCCAGGAAATAAAACCGGTACAGCCTTCTGGAAGAACGAGAAGCCTCTTTGGATATATTACGATAATTTATATTGATGAAACCTGCTTTTTGCATGAAGCTTTGAAACCGTACCGGCGTTTCAAGATAATTCACCTGCCAGCCATTAATCCATTGCCGGATGACCGGATTATCATTGTTCTTAAACTCCGAAACAAATCCATCTGCTATTATGAGCCTTCCACCGGGTTTCAACAACCGATATGCTTCTTTAACGAATTTCTCTTTATCGTCTGCATAGCAAATGCTTTCACAACCCCATACCACATCAAAGCTTGCATCCGGAAAATCAGTTGCACCATAATCCATTCTTTTAAAATCAACAAGGTCGCCAACATTTTTTGCCACCGCATTTTCAGTAGCCTGTTGCACCTGCCTTTCACTTAACGTGATGCCAGTTACTTTACAACCGAGTACAGATGCTAAAAAAATACTGCTACCTCCTACACCACAACCGGCATCCAATACTTTATCAATAGTTTGTATTTCTCCAAGTTCCATCATTACTTCATTCATTCGCAACAATGACTGTGGAAAAGACTTCACCTTCTCATCCCAATAGCCATAATGAATGGCAAGGCTGTTATTCAGGTCCCAGGAATCCTTGTATGCATTCTCTGTGTCCTTATAATATTCAATGATCTTTTTATGGTAATCAGTCAGCTGCATGCTCAGTTAATTTCTTTTCTACTTTAGCTAATAAATAAACATGGATGATCAATGCGATTGCAATAATGGCGAACCCGAAATAAAACCATTTGCTTAAAAATTCATTTTCTTTATAAACAATAAAAGCAAGGATGATTCCATAAACGGGTTCCAAATTGTAGGTTAGGTTTACCGTAAACGCCGAAAGCCTTTTCAAAGCATTGCCAGAAAGTTTAAATGCCAATACCGAACAAAACCAGGCCAGTACCAAAAGCCATGCAAAATTCTCCAGCGATGGTATAAAACTCTCTACAGGAAATTTTTGGAGATAAAAAGGTAGCAGCACCGATAATAGGATCAACCCGCCGGTTTGTTGCCAGGTCAGCATCGTTTCCACATTTGTTCTTTTTAAAAATTCCCGGTTAAAAATGGGGAAAAGTGAAGCAAGTATAGCTGAAATTATACCTAAAATGATACCTGTTTTAAAATGTGTATCAAAATGAAAAATGATGTAGATGCCACTTAAGGTGACAAGACCAAGCAATAGCTCTGTCCAGTTTATTTTCTTTTTTAGAATAAGCGGTTCAAATAAGGCGGTGAAGAAACTGATAGCAGAGAAACAAACCAACGATACAGATACATTTGAATATTTTATAGATCCATAAAATGTAACCCAATGCATTGCTGCAATAAACCCGACAAGGGAAATCTTAATAATATCAATAGAGGGAATTCTTTGCAGCTTCTTCATCAGTCCAAACAAAAGCCACATGGTAATTGCTGTAAGCAACAGCCTGTACCAAACAATCATCCCTTCATTCAAAGTGATAAGTCTTCCAAGAATTCCGGTAAACCCTGCCAGGAAAACAGCAATATGTAGTTGAAGAAAGGCTTTTTTCATTCGCCTGCAAACTAAAGAAAAGAGAGAAGAAGTTGGATTGTTATTTACTGCCAGCCATTACTTTTTTCTGATCTGCTGTTTGAACAGCATTCGCTTTCTCATCAGTTTTTTTCACCCTTTTACGGTAGTTTTTAAACATACTGTTCCAGCGAAGTTTAAGCACACCAAGTATCCCTTCTTTTACGATGCTCTTGTTCATTTTAGAAACACCATACGTCCGGTCCTGGAATATAATAGGAACTTCTTTTATTTTGAAACCCAGTTTCCAGGCTGCAAATTTCATTTCTATCTGGAAAGCATAACCAACAAAACGTATCTCATCAAGATTGATAGTATCCAACACTTCTTTTTTATAGCAAACAAACCCCGCAGTCGGGTCTTTTACCGGCATCCAGGTTATCATCCTTGTATATAAAGAAGCTCCTTTGGATAATGCAATACGGTTACCCGGCCAGTTTACCACACCACCACCCTTTACATACCGGGAGCCAACAGCCACATCTGCCCCTTTGTTCTTACATGCATCATATAATCTTGGCAAGTCATTCGGATTATGCGAAAAGTCTGCATCAATTTCGAAAATAAACTGGTAGCCTTTATCAATAGCCCATTTAAAACCATGAATATAAGCGGTGCCCAATCCTAGTTTTCCAATCCGTTCTTCAATAAAAAGTTGATCGGGGAATTTTAAAGTAAGTTCCTTTACAATCTGTGCCGTGCCGTCAGGAGAACCATCATCAATCACCAATACATGAAAGCCATTATTCAGGTTGAATATGGCATGAAGAATATTTGAAATATTCTCTTTCTCATTAAAGGTTGGAATGATAACTAACTTTTCCACTTGGTTTTTTAGGTGGCAAATACCGAATTTACAACAATATGCAAAGACGGCATGTTAAAATAAATGGCAGGCAAATCACAAATTAGTTCTTCTTCAACATTGTCCGGGTGTAGATCTCTGTCAGCTTCTGCTTGGTATGCTGGGGAAAATCACCTTTCATCATCCAATCATAATACTGTGGCTCGGCTTTCAACACATCTGCAACCGGCCGGCCTTTGAATTTTCCGAAGTTAAATACCTCAACCCCGTTATCCATTACAAAGCGGCGGGCAAAATCAACCACCTGGTCCTCGCCTATTACTTTCAGGATCGAATCGATATTTGTTCCTAATTCGGTGTAACGTTCCAGTTGAGCTTCGAGGATTTCATAAGTTGCAGACGCATCCACTTCGGCACTATGGGCACCATCCAAAGATTTGCTGCAATAGAATTTATAAGCAGCACTTAGTGTACGAGGTTCCATTTTATGAAAGATATTCTGTACATCAAGCAGTTTGCGGTTCTTCATATCAAACTCAACCCCTGCTCGAAGAAATTCTTCCATTAATAAAGGGATATCAAACCTGTTTGAATTATAACCGGCAAAATCGCAACCATCCAGCATTTGTTTCAATTCCTGAGCTATCTGTTTGAATGTTGGCTCGTTTTTTACCATTTCATCGGTTATACCATGCACATCACTGGCTCCCTTTGGTATTGGCATTTCCGGATTTATCCGCTTATTCTTTACACTCCGGGTTCCGTCAGTAAGAATCTTTACAACTGCAATTTCAACGATACGGTCTGTTCCGGGATTTACGCCGGTAGTTTCAAGGTCAATAAATGCCAGCGGCTTTTTAAGTTGGAGCATCAGGTTAGTAGTTTCTCTTATTTTTTAAAATATTAAGGGCGGTAAAGGTAATTGATTATGTCCCTTTAAAAAAGCTTTCATTGCGTAATAATTGATATGAATAAAAGAAAATCAGTGAATTAAGAAGTTATCAATATGCCATGCAAAAAACCGCAACATTTTTAATCTGTAAAGAAAGACTCATTACCTTTGTAAGGACAAAATATTTCAGTCAAATATCCGTTTACATGCAAATATCCAACAGATGAAAAATAAGATTCTAACAGCTTTCGCAATTTTAATGGTCATCGTTTTCCTCTCTTCCTGTGCATCTCAAAAATACGGTTGCCCGGGAAACCCACAAGCCAACTCACGGTTCAGGGGTTAATAAATCTGGCTAAGTATGTCAGGTAACTGCCTTTTTAGGCTTCCTGGCAAATAGTTTCCTACGTTTTTCTTTGGTTGTACCCTTATTTGCAGACAAGTAAACGGAATGCAAAGCCATTTCCTGTTGTTTACCCTTTAACTGGAAAGTCCCCATTGCATCAGTTTTGAGATAATTAGGCAACTCAACTT
>CAYVSH010000079.1:0-14153 GCA_964453625.1 uncultured Chitinophaga sp. | reverse complement strand
TTACATCCATTTCAACGCTCCTTTTTTATGTGCATACAGGAATCCCATAAAGAGTATGAAAAAGAAAATCACAATTTCAATCATAGCTACCCAGCCCATCCCTTTGGCTACTACAGCCCACGGAAAAATAAACACCAGTTCCACATCAAATATTAAAAAGATCAGTGCAAATAAATAATAACCTACATTCAGCTGTGTCCAGGTTTTTCCCTGTGTGGGAATACCGCATTCATAAGGTTCAGCTTTTTGTTTATTGGTAGTGGGTTTCAGCACCAGCTTCGAGACGAGAATAGCAATGCCAGAGAAAGCAATGGCAGCAATAATGAGTACGATAAGAGATGCAGCTCCCATATCTATCGTTTTAACGAATATAAGAAGGAATGAAGAAGAATAACGAATAAAGAACAAAGAATTTTGAACATTGAATTGGTGAAAGAATAGTCATTCTTCATTCGATATTGATTGTTCAGTATTCAATATTCATTACCCGTACAATTCCTGGTGAATGGATTTTTTATCATAACCCATTTCTACAATTCTTTTTTTCGCTTCATCTATCATTACTTTCCAGCCACAGATAAAGAATTGAGCTTCGGGTTTGTCTTTGCAGAGCTCTTCATAGATCGGATGCACATAACCATGATGGCCTTCCCATTCTTCACGGGAAAGTGTTGGATGATAATGAAATCCCGGAAGTTTTTGTTCCAGTTCTTTCATTTCATCATAATATAATAGGTCCTCTTTTTTGCGGCAGCCAAATATGAGATGAATATTTTTAAAAGGAGTTTTATACAAATGAATATGATTAATCATACTTCGGAATGGTGCAATGCCGGTGCCGGTACAGATGAGAAAAATATCTTTCTCAATCTTTTCTGGTAATACAAATACACCTTGCGGCCCACGAAGTGTTAATTCATCACCAACAGATATTTTTTCAAAAAGAAAGTGTGTGCCTAAACCATGTTCTGCCAGAACGATTAACAACTCAAAAACTTTTGAACCGTCCGGCCACGATGCTATTGAGTAACTACGAACCCGTTTATTTGGCTTTTCATGAATTGGCAGATCCAATGTTACAAATTGCCCGGGTTTGAAATCAAATACTTCCAGTTCAGGAATTTCAACCCAAAACTGTCTTGTATTATGTGTATGATCGGAGATGCGTATTACTTTCCCGGTTCGCCAGGGTTGAAGTGCCATTATTGGTTGGTTTAGCTAAAGGTAAAACCATTTCTGATATCAAAGTTCTTTATTATTTCAATAATGGCAAGTTGGTTTGAAAGTTGATTTATATTTGCAGCCTTCATGGGAGCTAAGGATCTGTTGAAATTGTACCAGGATACCCCCCGCCTTTTTCAATTGGTGGACAAGCTCACTATTTCCTCGCCTCAAAAAATAGCACTTAAAAATTTACAGGGAAGTTCTTCGCAATTTGTAGTGGCAGCTATGCTTGACCATGATGCCTGCTCACAACTGAACCATCTTGTAATTCTGAATGATGCAGAAGATGCGGCCTATTTTCATAATACCCTCGAAAATCTTACAGAGGCATTGGACATTTTTTATTTCCCTTCATCATTCAAGAATAGGAAAAATTATGAACTCCTCAACTCATCCCATGTAATGTTGCGAACCGAAGCCTTAACAAAAATTGCGGCAGGTGGGAATAAAAAAATAGTTATTACATATCCTGAGGCTATTTTTGAAAAAGTAGTATTACCAGATACATTATCGTCCAATATCATTCATATTAAAACCGGATCTTCTATACAGGTGGAAAACCTGCTCCTTAGATTATCGGACTATGGATTTGAGAGAACAGACTTTGTCTATGAACCGGGACAGTTTGCAATTCGTGGTGGTATATTAGACATCTACTCTTTTGGAAATGAAAAGCCGTATCGAATAGAGTTATTCGGCAATGACGTTGACTCGATTCGTATTGTTGATCCGGAAACGCAATTGAGTGAAAGAAAATTATTACAGGTAACGATTATCCCGAATGTTGATACGCAATTCTCCAGCGAAGAAAAGATTTCTCTTTTTGAATTTCTGCCTGAAAATACAATAGTATGGATGCAGGATTGCCAGCTTTGTGAAGAACATATAAAAGATGGGCAAGATGAAGTAAAAGGTTTTTTGCAATTACAGGAACAATTGCATGCAAACGCCAGGTCAGAGAGGTTGTCAGACGACCGGGAAGATAAACTTGTTAAGAAAACAGTTAAGCAGAATGATTTCATTAATGCAAGTGAATTTGAAACTACCTTATCTCAGAAACATTTAGTAGAGTTTGGTTTTCAATCTTACAAAGCTAATTTCGAAATTGAATTCAATACGAAGGAACAACCAGCTTTCAACCGGCAATTTGAGTTATTGATAAAGGATTTAAAAAGTTGGGAAGCTAAAAAATTTCAACTCAACATATTTGCTGAGAATCCAAAGCAACTGGAAAGACTGCAAAGTATTTTTGATGACTTGAAAGCAGAAATTGTTTTCAATCCTATTGCTTCTTCCATTCACGAAGGGTTTATTGACGAAGATCTGAAAGTGGTTTGCTATACTGATCACCAGATATTTCAACGATATCATAAGTATAAAGTAAAACAGGCTTATAATAAAAATAAGGCTTTAACTCTCCGAACACTTCGTGAATTACAGCCCGGCGATTTCGTAACTCACATTGATCATGGTGTTGGAATTTTTAGCGGATTACAGAAACTGGAAGTGAACGGAAGAATGCAGGAGGCTGTACGGTTGATTTATAAAGACACAGATATTTTATATGTTAATATTAACAGTCTTCATAAAATAGCAAAATACACCGGTAAGGATGGCAGTGTGCCTAAGGTAAACAAACTTGGAAGTGATGTCTGGAATAAACTAAAAGAAAAAACCAAGACAAAAGTTAAAGAGATTGCTTTCGACCTGATCAAATTATATGCAAAGCGAAAGGCTCAATCAGGTTTTCAACATTCACCGGATAATTATATGCAAACCGAATTGGAAGCATCTTTTATTTACGAGGATACTCCGGATCAAAGTAAAGCTACATTAGATGTAAAGAAAGACATGGAATCGCCATCGCCTATGGACAGATTGGTTTGCGGTGATGTAGGTTTTGGCAAAACAGAAATTGCAATACGAGCTGCTTTTAAAACAAATTTAGACGGTAAGCAAGCCGCTGTGTTGGTCCCAACAACAATTCTTGCGTTTCAGCATTATCAAACCTTTAAAGAAAGATTGAAAGATTTTCCGGTAACAGTTGATTACATAAATCGATTCAAATCTGCCAAACAAAAAAAGGAAACATTAAAGAACGTAGAAGAAGGAAAGGTTGATATAATTATTGGCACACATGGTTTACTGGCTAAAGATGTAAAATTTAAAGATCTTGGCCTGCTGATCATTGATGAAGAGCAAAAGTTTGGCGTAGGTCACAAAGAAAAGATAAAAACACTTCGTACTGCTGTAGACTGCTTAACATTAACAGCAACTCCAATTCCGAGAACATTGCAGTTTTCATTAATGGGAGCAAGAGATCTCAGTATTATTAATACTCCGCCACCAAACCGTCAGCCTATACAAACTGAGGTGCAGGTATATAATGAGGATTTTATAAGGGAAGCAATTTATTTCGAAACAGAAAGAGGTGGGCAGGTTTTCTTTATTTATAATCGTATTGCTGGCTTGGCAGAAATGGCCTCCATTATACAGGGACTATGTCCTGACCTGAGTATCGGGTATGCACACGGACAAATGGACGGCCATTTGTTAGAAGAAAGAATATTTGATTTCATTGATAAGAAATATGATGTATTGGTTTGTACCAATATTGTGGAAAGCGGTGTTGATATACCAAATGTGAATACAATCATCGTTAATAATGCACACCAGTTTGGATTGAGTGATTTACATCAGTTGCGGGGAAGGGTTGGTCGAAGTAACAAAAAAGCATTTTGCTACTTACTTTCACCACCAATGAGCACATTGCCGAATGATTCAAAGAAAAGATTACAAACATTAGAGCAACATAGTGAGTTGGGTAGCGGTTTTCAGATTGCTATGAGAGATCTTGATATAAGAGGTGCAGGAAATATGCTGGGTGGTGAGCAAAGTGGTTTTATGGCCGAAATCGGGTTTGAAATGTATCAGAAAATTTTAGATGAAGCCATTCGGGAATTAAAGCGAACAGAATTCAAAGAATTGTTTAAAGAGGAAATTGCAAAGCAGGATGATTTCGTACAGGATTGTACGATTGATACAGATCTCGAAATTTTAATACCTGATGATTATGTTGAAAGCATTACTGAACGTTTATCATTATATCAGCGATTGGATAATTGTGAAACAGAAGTGGAATTAGAAATGATGAAACAGGAATTAAATGACAGGTTTGGGCCAATTCCGCAACAAGTGGAAGATCTTTTTATTACTGTTCGTTGCCGTAAGCTTGCAGTTGATCTTGGGTTTGAAAAAATGTCGCTGAAAGATAATACGCTTAGGTGCTTCTTTATCAACAAAGCAGATTCGCCTTATTTTGAATCTGCTACTTTTCAGAAGATCATTGAGTTTTTACAAGTTGGAACGAATAAAGCTAAACTTAAACAAACCGGTAAGCTGTTTATGTTGATTGCCAACAATATGAACAGCATGGCAGAGATGCATCGATTCCTGGAATTTATGCACCGATTTTGTTTTTCTGCTTCAAAAATCCCCCAATAGTAGTTTATTCGTATCTCTCTCAAATCCTTAACAGGGTTGACTTTTTCGGCTTTTTTGTACTAATTTTAAAGTTCTTAAGATTTGCTATGAGATTCAATCCAATTCCCCTGATAACACTCTGCCTGCTTGTAAGTTTTTCTTTACACACAACTGTTGCTGCACAGCAAATTGAAACAACATCCAGGTATACTCTTTTATTAAAGTCAGGAACAATAATTCCAGAAAGGAATATAACTGCTGAAAAAATTAATTCTCTTAACCGGTCAGTAGCAAGTGGCAATAAAAAATCATTTGTCATTATACAATTTGATAATATTCTGACACAGTTTCAAAAGAATCAACTACTGGAATCGGGAATTGAATTATTAGACTATGTTCCCAACAATGCTTATACAGCAACTATACATGGCGATATTAACATCACATCGCTTTTACAATCCAATGCAAGAGGTATTATTGAGCTGACATCCTATCAAAAAATGTCACCAGAACTTGCCAGCGGTAATTTTCGTTCATCATCTGTGAAAGTTGAAGGTACAGTAGATGTTTGGATCAGCTTCCCTAAATCATTTACCTATGAATCTGTTGCGAGTGAATTACAAAGAAAAAGTTTTGATATAATATCTGCCGAATTGAAAGACTACCGGATTATGGCATTGAGAGTTGCTGTCTTACGATTAGGAGAATTGGCATTGCTTCCTTTTGTTGAGTTCGTAGAATCAGCTCCGGGTGAAGATTTGCCATTAAGTCCTTTTTGGACAAATTGGGGCAGGGATGGTGTCAGGGCCTCCATTCTTACAGCTCCTTTAAGTCAGGGTGGTAAAAATCTTAAAGGCTCAGGTGTAGTTGTAGGCGTTGGTGATAATGCCGATTTTCAATTACATCAGGATTTTTCAACCAGGCTTATAAACAGGGCTGATGCACCGTATAATTTTCATGGTACACATGTAGCTGGTATAGTAGGAGGAGCAGGAATAAGAAATGAATTACGAACCGGCTTTGCACCTAAATCAACTATCCTGAGCCAGGTTTTTTCAAAAGTTTTTTTAAATGCACCTGCATATGTTGCCGATTATGGAATGGTAATTACAAATAATTCCTATGGAAATAATACAGGCCTGGATTGTAATGAGTTTGGTTTTTATGATTTGTATTCAAGAGTGCTGGACCAGCAAGCTTTTACTTTGATAAATTTACAAAATGTATTTGCAGCTGGAAATAGTGGTTTAAGAAAATGTGCTCCTTTCCCGGATAGTTTTAGAACAGTTTTTAGTGGGTATCAATCTTCCAAAAATGTAATAACTATTGGAAATGCAGCACCATTTGGAGGGATTTATCGTTCATCCAGCCGTGGGCCGGTAAGAGATGGAAGAATAAAACCGGAAGTAGTCGCAGTCGGTACATTTATTGAATCAACAGCTCCTGGCTCTGGATATGGTGAAAATACCGGAACCAGTATGGCATCGCCTGCCATTTCAGGTGGATTAGCATTATTGTATGAAAAGTATCGATTGCAGAATTCAGGTGCTAATCCCAAAAATGGTTTAGTGAAGGCCTTAGTTTGTAACAGTGGCGATGATTGGGGAAATCCTGGTCCGGATTTTACATATGGGTTTGGTATTGCTAATTTTTCTAGAGCTGTTGATATGCTGGAAAATAATCGTTTTGCTACCGGGTCTGTTATACAAGGTCAAAATATAGATGTTCCCGTTACTGTACCAGCTGGCCTGGCAGAATTAAAAGTGATGTTATACTGGAATGATCCGGCAGCTGCACCGGTATCATTACAAACCCTTGTTAACAATCTCGATCTTGAAGTAATAACACCTTCTTTGTCAACAATATCGCCATTAGTGCTTGATACTACCTTTATTGGGGTTAAAAATTCTGCTGTTATTGGGATAGATAATATCAACAATATAGAACAGGTAGTTATAAAGAATCCTGTTTCTGGTAACTATAATTTTCGCATAAAAGGAACTGCAATAAATCAAAATCCATCGCAGGAATATTTTATTGTTTATGATTTTGTGCCAATTGAAACAAAACTTACTGCTCCATTTGGCGGAGAAACGTATTTGCATGGTGAAAATATGATTGTTCGCTGGGACTCTTACGGTGACCCTGCAAATACTTTCACTTTAGAATATTCTACGAATAATGGATCAAGCTGGAATTTGCTGAAAAATAATATTGAAGCTGATCGAAGAGATTATTTTTATACAACCCCAAACCCAAATGAGTGGTTTGTTATTCCGCAGGTTACAACAGATGTTGCAAGAGTGAGAATAACAAAGAATTCAACAGGCCAGGTAAGTACCAGTTTGCCTTTTGTAATATCAGATACAATTACAGTAAGTTTGTCTGCTCTACAATGCGAAGGGTATTTTTCAATAGACTGGACAGCTGAACCTGCTGCTACTGGTTATGAAGTGATGATGTTACGTGGAGATGAAATGGTTTCTGTTAATGTAGTATCAAGCTCTACTTTTACTTACACAATTGGTGGCTTATCAAAAGATACTGTTTATTGGGCAACTGTAAGACCATTAATTGGTTCAAGTAATAGTCCGGGCAGAAGGGCAATTGCTGTTTCAAGACAACCTAATAGTGGTACATGTACGGGAGCCATTTCTGATAATGATATTATATTAGATACCATACTTTCTCCTGGCCTTTCAGGTCGTTTATTAACTTCTACAGTTCTGGGTAATAGTATACCTGTAACAATCCGTATAAAAAACCTGGATGATGTACCTACTTCTGGGAATATTAATGTATCATATATATTGAATGGTGGATCACCTGTCAATGAAACAATAATTAATCCCGCAATTGCAGGAGGTGGTACACTTGATTATACTTTTGCAACTACGGTGGACTTATCTACCGTAGGTTCTTATACGTTGGAGGCAATCATTTCTCAGATAGGTGATCCTTATACAGAAAATAATAACCGTACAAAGATTGTAAAGCAACTTAATAACCCTTCTATTACTGGTATTTCTTCAGCATCACCATTCATTGATGATTTCGATACAGCTCCTGTACAATCATATAATGTCAGGCAGATTGGATTAATAAACCTTGATAGATATGATTTTGTAACCAGTAGTAATAACGGAAGAATCAGAACATTTTTAAATTCAGGATTTGCTTACTCCGGAAACAGGTCGATTACTTTAGATGCTTCTATTTTGAATAGCGGAACTACTGATTCATTAACCGGCACTTTTAATTTAGCGGCTTATAATGCAATTCCGGATGATCTAAGGCTGGATTTTCGATTCAAAAATCATGGCCAAATCTCTAATCCTGCAAATAGTGTTTGGATAAGAGGATCTGATACAGATAACTGGATTCAGGTGTATGATCTTTTTGCAAATCAACCATCTGTAGATGGATCCTATAAGCTTTCAGCAAGTATAGAATTAAGTGATTACTTAAGAAATGCATTACCACCTCAAAATTTCAGTACCAGTTTTCAGGTGCGTTGGGGCCAGTATGGAACCCACCTTGCAGCTGATAATTATGGCAGTGCTGGTTACAGCTTTGATGATATAAGATTGTATAAAGTTACTGATGATATTCAGATGGTGAGTATTGATACACCCAGTATAAACAGTTGTAATCTCAGTGCTAATACACCAGTGAAGATTACAATCCGTAATAGTGTAAATGCAGCCATTCCCGGCGCACCGGGAATACCCGTACGCTACAGGATAAATGGCGGAAGTTGGGTAAATGAAACAATAACTGCAGGTGTTGCAGCAAACAGTACTCATCAGTATACTTTTGCAACAGGGGCCAACCTTTCACTACCGGGTACTTATTTAATAGAGACACAGGTTCTTTATCCTACGGATGACTATAATGAAAATGATACAATTAGTTTGACACTGGTAAATACCCCATTAATAGTTGTTACAAATTCAAATCCATACCTGGAGAATTTTGAAACAAATAGTGGTAGCTGGTATAGCGGAGGAAAAAATTCAACATGGGAGTATGGGACACCTGCTTCTTACAAAATAAAAAGGGCAGCAAGCGGTAGCAAAGCATGGAAAACAAGACTTGCTGGTATTCATAATGATGACGAAGTATCATTTTTATACTCTCCATGTTTTGATATTTCCGGAATGACAAACCCCACATTAAGTTTTAGTCTGGCACTTGATATTGAGGATTGTGGAGCTGTAACTTTTTGTGACGGGGCATTCGTACAATATTCTCTTGATGGAAGAACCTGGGATACACTGGGTGCTTTCGGACAAGGAACAAATTGGTACAATAAAGACTATGCTTCTGGTATTGAATTATGGAGTGTAAAAGATTATCATCGCTGGCATGTGGCTACTATTCCACTTTCAGTTATTTCTGAACCATTAAATCAATTGACACAGCTTCGTTTCCGATTTGTTTTTCTTTCTGATGGCGGAGTGAGTAAAGAAGGAATAGCAGTTGATGATATTCATATATATAGCAATCCAATGGGTATTTATGATGGTGCTACAATGGGTGCACCTGTTACACAAGTAATTAATGGCGGAGCAGGTTGGGTTGATTTTGTCTCATCCGGTAAATTAGTTGCTTCAGTGAATTCACCTGTTCAATCTATGGGTAGCACAAATGTGCAGGCATATATTTATACTGGTTCGCCAAGGGTAAGTAATATACAGTTTTATCATAATAGAAATATCACCATAAAACCTACTACAACCGCACTTACTGATTCTGCAACGGTTCGTTTTTATTTTCTAGATTCAGAAACGGAACAACTTATCAATGTTCCGGGCTGCAGCTATTGTACCAGGCCATCCATGGCATATGAACTTGGTGTTACCAAATACAGCGATCCGGATGATAATATTGAAAATGGAACATTAGGTGATAATAATACTCCGGGTGGCTTCTCTTTCATCAATTCTTCAAAAACTAAAATAATCCCATTTGATAAAGGATACTATGCAGAATTTAAGGTAAAAGACTTCTCAGAGTTTTGGTTAAGTGATGGAGGTTTGAATAAGAACACTCCATTACCGCTAAAGCTCTTAAGTTTCACAGCTCGAAAACAAAATGTAAAAGATGTATTGACTGAATGGATTACAACTGATGAAATAAATGTAAGCCGCTATGTAGTTGAAGTAGCAAGAGGTAATGATGATTACCAGCAAAACCGGTTTTCGACAATTGGCACAGCAAATAGCTCAGGTAACTCAACCGGGGAACAGCGTTACAACTTTACTGATGTTGAATTAAATAAAACTGGGGTAAGATATTATCGCCTGAAGATGATAGATATGGATGGCAGTTTTAGTTATTCACCAATACGTCCTGTTGTATTTACCAGTGATATACAATGGACATTGTACCCGAATCCTTCTGCAGGTATTTTTAACCTGGTGTATCAATTGGATGATGGGTTGCCGTTATCAATAAAAGTTTATGATGTGTCCGGCAAAATGGTCAAGACCTATTCTGTCATTGGTACAGGTTTCCAGCAAAAGCTGATCGTTGACCTACAAAGCAGCACTATTCCATCAGGCCTTTATATGCTGGAAGCCTCATCGGGTGAAAAGAAACAATTCTTCAAGTTATTAAAGCAATAAAAAAAACCGTCCCGACAATCGGGACGGTAATATGTTCAAAAGAAAGGGTCAACTTAATCTTGCCAGCCTTTTTTCGCAATACCAGCATTGATGGCTGCCATTGCCTTTTCTTCGCCCATCAGGGTGGTCAATTTGTTGCCTTTTCCATCATTTCCCTGGGCCATATAAGCACCTTTTGCTGTTTTAGTGATTACAGCATCGAACATTTCAACACCTTTTTCTTTTGTTTTTACGTTATACGCCGTGATTTTTACATCTGCCATGGTCAATAGTTTTTGAATTAGTAATGGATGAAATTACGCCTTAAAAGCCGTTATAAAGGGGAAAACTTGCCAACAGGCTCAAAAAAGCCCCGCAACAGCAGGGCTAATTATTTATAAATGAATGAGTTAAGTGTTAAACATCCAGTTTTGCATATTTCGCATGACTCTCAATAAATTCCCTTCTTGGGGCTACTTCATCGCCCATAAGCATACTGAAAATGCGGTCTGCTTCTGCGGCACTTTCAATGGTTACCAGCTTCAAAGTACGGGTATCGGGGTTCATAGTGGTTTCCCATAGTTGTTCTGAATTCATCTCTCCCAAACCTTTGTATCGCTGAATGGTTACAGAATCTTCTTTTCCTTCACCAATTTTTTCTACCAGGGCTTTACGTTGCTCCTCGTTATAAGCATATGCCTGGTTTTTTCCTTTTTTGATCAGGTATAAAGGAGGTTGGGCAATGTAAACATAGCCTTGCTCAACCAGTTCAGTCATATAGCGGAAAATAAAGGTCAGTATCAATGTGGCGATGTGTGAACCATCCACATCGGCATCCGTCATGATGATAAGTTTGTGATAACGAAGCTTGCTAAGGTCAAGTGCCTTAGGGTCATCAGGAGTTCCCATCTTTACACCCAAAGCAGTAAACATATTCCGTATCTCTTCATTATCGTAGATCTTATGTTCCATTGCCTTTTCTACGTTCAGTATCTTACCTCTCAATGGAAGTATAGCTTGGAAACTTCTGTCACGGCCCTGCTTGGCAGTACCACCGGCAGAATCTCCTTCGACAAGATAGAGTTCGCATCGTTCAGGATCTCGGTCTGAACAATCTGCCAGCTTTCCCGGCAAACCACCGCCGGTTAATACTGATTTACGTTGAACCAATTCCCTTGCTTTTCTTGCTGCAGCCCTTGCTTGTGCAGCAAGTATGACTTTGGCAACAATATTTTTTGCTTCCCTTGGATTTTCCTCAAGGTAGGCCTCCAGCACTTTTGAAACAGTAGAGTCTACAATTCCCATAACCTCGTTATTGCCCAACTTAGTTTTTGTTTGCCCTTCAAACTGTGGCTCGGGAACTTTTACAGAGATAATTGCACTTAAGCCTTCACGGAAATCATCACCTTCAATTTCTACTTTCGCTTTTTCAAATAAACCATTCTTATCTCCATAGCTTTTGAAAACCCTTGTTAATGCACGACGAAAACCCGATACATGAGTACCGCCTTCAATAGTGTTGATATTGTTTACGTAGGAGTAAATGTGTTCGCTGTAGCTGTTATTATACATCATCGCCACTTCCACCATTACGTTTGTAGTATCATCTTTGCCTTCTACGTAAATTACATTTGGAATTAGTGAATTACGGCCCGCACTTTTATCCAGCATTTCTACAAATTCAACAATACCACCTTCACTGTAAAAACTATTTGAATAGGTACTTCCGTCTTCTTCCTTTTCCCTTAGATCGGTTAATGTAATACGAACACCTTTATTAAGAAATGATAATTCCCTAAGGCGTCCTTCCAGAATGTCTTTGTTGTATTCTGTAGTAATGAAGATGCTGCTATCGGGCCAGAAATGTACTTTGGTTCCTCTCTTATCACTGGTGCCAATTTCTCTTACAGCATACTGCGGAACTCCGATCTTATATTCCTGTTCAAATGTTTTGCCTTCACGGTTTACCGTAACATGCAATGTGGAACTTAATGCATTCACACAACTAACACCTACACCGTGCAAACCTCCTGATACTTTATATGAACCTTTGTCGAACTTACCACCGGCATGTAATACAGTCATTACAACTTCGAGTGCAGATCGTTTTTCCTTGGTGTGCATAGCTGTAGGAATTCCACGGCCATCATCTTCTACGGAAATAGAATTGTCTTCATGAATAGTAACCTGGATATTTTTGCAATAGCCGGCCAATGCTTCATCAATGGAGTTGTCCACTACTTCGTAAACAAGATGGTGTAATCCTTTCACACCAATATCACCGATGTACATGGCAGGACGTTTACGAACTGCTTCCAAACCTTCTAAAACCTGTATACTGTCGGCACTGTAACCGGCCGATATTGCGGCTGCCTTTTCTTTAGCTTCTGTGGTCATAAATATGGTAAAAACCTGTAGTTAGAAATGAAAAAATGAATACCGACAAATGTACTGAAATAAGCCCTGCTGACCTGAAGTTTCAGCCCCTTTTTTCTGCCAATTTCCAACGGTTGTGGATAAAAGAAAATGCCCGGTTTACGGGCATTTCATACAATTTCTTTTGATGTTTTTTTATGGTAAAATCACTATGATTTTATTGACCACAGACCGCCTTTATTTTTTAACAATTTGTGCTACCATATCGGCTTCTGCACAAACCTTGTTCCCGACGTAGGTTGTTCCTCTCATTTCACAAATACCGCGGCGGATGGGTGCTGATAATTCCATTTTCAGGATCAGTGTATCACCTGGTTTTACCATGTTCTTGAATTTGCAATTATCTATTTTCAGAAAGTAAGTATCATATTGGCCTTCGCCACTAAGGTTGATGGCTAAAATACCACCGCATTGTGCAAGGGCTTCAATTTGTAATACTCCGGGCATAACGGGGTTGCCGGGAAAATGTCCTTGAAAAAACCATTCATTAAAAGTTACATTTTTTATGCCCACTATATGTGTGTCACTGAGCTCAATTACTTTGTCCACCAATGCAAATGGGAAACGATGTGGTAAGGTTTTTTCTATATACTGCTGGTCATAAACCGGCGGTTGGTTCGGATCATAAGAAGGCACACCTTTGTTTTGTTTATTTTTCTTGATGTAGTGTTTAATTTTTTTTGCAAACTCTACGTTTGTGCTGTGTCCGGGACGGTTGCCTATTATTCTTCCTTTAAATGGATAGCCAACGAGGGCAAGATCACCTATTATGTCCAGTAGCTTATGCCTTGCAGGTTCATTGGGGAAATGTAATTTCAGGTTATTCAGGTAACCTTCACTTTTTACTTCTATTTTATCTTTCTTGAAGATCTTTTTTAACCTTTCCATTTCCTTATCATCAACAGCTTTGTCAACAATTACAATGGCATTGTTGACGTCGCCACCTTTGATAAGGTTGTTGTCCAGCAGCATTTCCAACTCATGTAAAAAGCAGAATGTACGGCAAGGAGCAATCTCTTTTTTGAAATCGTACAGGTTTTTTAAACCGGCATGTTGAGTACCTAGTACCGGTGAATTAAAATCAATCAGGGTTGTAACCTGGTATTCAGAAGCTGGCATAACCACCATTTCCACTCTCTTTTCTTCGTCGTAATAGGAGATGTTTTCATCAATTGTGTACCATACTTTGTCCGCATCCTGTTCCAATACTTCTGCCTCTTCGATCTTTTTTACAAAAGGCTCTGAACTGCCATCCATGATGGGCATTTCGGGACCATTAATTTCAAGCAGGCAATTATCTACTCCCATTCCAACCAGGGCAGCAAGTACATGTTCCACAGTGCTTACTTTGGCTCCGTTTGCTTCTAATGTGGTACCACGGCTTACATCAGTTACCAGATC
>CAYVSH010000078.1:0-14235 GCA_964453625.1 uncultured Chitinophaga sp. | reverse complement strand
ACATTTAGTTACAATATTAAAAAGTATGGCTAACACTTACACCCAACTTCATTTACAATTTGTCTTTGCCGTAAAGTATAGAGCATCACTTATTGCGAAAGAATGGAAAAACGAGCTACATCAATACATAACCGGTATCTTTCAAAACAACAGTCATAAAATGTTACAGATAAACAGTATGCCGGATCACATACATATTCTTATTGGTATGCGACCAACACAAGCCATCTCTGCATTGATACAAAACGTAAAATCAGAAACTACAAAATGGATCAAAGAAAAGAAATTTTGTCAGTCAAATTTTGCCTGGCAGGAAGGTTACGGAGCATTCTCTTATTCCAAAAAAGATGTGCAAGAAGTAATCCGCTATATTCAAAATCAGGAAGCACATCATAAGAACATAACTTTTCTGGACGAATACAGAGATTTCCTCAAAGAATTTGAAATTGAGTATGATGAACAATACCTGTTCAAAGACCCGGAATAAGAAATGAACTCTTTTAAAGATAAAATATCAAATGACCTCTATTCAAAAAGCCGCTACCGCAGACACCAAACTCCTATCAACCCTCGGCCGCCAAACCTTCATTGAATCACATGGACATAGTGCTGCAAATGAAGATATAAAAAGCTATATAAACGCAGCGTACAATGCTGAAGCTTGTAAAAAAGAATTAGAAGATGAAAATAATATCTATCACTTTATCTTTTTCAAAGATCAGCCGGCAGGTTTCTCAAAGATAATATTGAACTGTGCTGCTCCGGGAGTTGCAGCTACTAATATCACCAAGCTGGAAAGGATCTATGTGCTGAAAGAATTTTACAGTATGAAACTGGGGCTGGCTTTACTCAATTTCAACATTGAACTTTCAAAAAGTCATCAACAAGCAGGTATGTGGCTGTACACCTGGATTGAAAATGAAAGGGCAGTTAACTTTTACAAGAAAGCCGGTTTCAAGATCATCGGCAGTTATGATTTCAGGATATCAGCCACACATACTAATCCCAATCACCGGATGTACTTGGAATATGCTGAATAGCGAACAGAACCCTGAAGAGTGCGACGCAACGAAAGCTGATAGTAATTCAGTAGCCCGGTAAAAAATTATTTCTTCCTTTTTCCGCTTGAAAACTTTTCTTTAATCACATCCTGCACATTTACGCCGCTTATTTTACTCTCCAGCCAGGAGATGACATCGAGATAAACAAAGGCACGACTTTCCAGCGGATTGCCTTCGTACTTTTTAAGTTTTGCTAATAGTTTTTCAAACTCAGGCTTCAAGGCTTTGGCACCCACATGGAAGGAACGACGGAGAAATGCAAACATTTCCTCTTCTACCTTACTCAGGTTTTCCATCTTCGCCATATATCGATACACAGATTTGATAAGGTATTCCAGCAGATCAAAATTGCCAAGTTCATAATGTGTTATAAGGTGTAGCAACCTTGAATAGCATTGCAGGTCAGTACGCAGATCACCTTTCTGGTTGATGATTCGGTTCAAGTAATCAATTGCCTTTTCATTATCACCACTTCCGAAATAAAGGCAAGCAATTTTATAATAGAACACCAGCACCCGATGCGTGTCGAGATACAAACCGTATTCCTTCAGCATTTCTTCTAAGAACGGAACCAGGCGAAGGCCTTTGGTAAAGTTTCCTTGCAGAAAATACAGGTTGATCCTTGCGGTGTATAAATACTGGTAAGCTAAAATCCGGTTGTTCTCATTCTCCTGAAGAAATTTCTGTTTGGTAAATTGCTCAAACTGTTTGATGCTGTTTGTAAGTTTTTCATGGCTCATTAAACTGAACTGAGCCGTCATCAGGTTGTGTACACCTTTTATGTAACTGGCGGTTTCTGCTATTAATAATTCAGGAAATGTTCCAAACAGATTAACCCATTTTTGAGAGTAACGGTAATAAGATAAAAAATCCTGCCGGATGAACGCATACCAAACATAACTCTGGTACAGGTACATCTTCTCATAGAAACCGGTTGCTTTACCTGCATTTGCTGGAAGATTTTTTTCGAAGAAAGTCCTTAACTCTGCAACATCCTTATTATTACGGGCATGACCATTTTTTATATACCAGCTATATAATTGCAGCGAAAGGTTAGAAAGCTTATTCACCAAAGCCAGTTGATTGGTAACAATCTCCGACTCTGCTGTAAGCAGGTCTGCTTTGTTTTGAATACTCCTGGTGATGTAAAGCGATTCTATCTTCTTTTCGAAGAACAAAGCCTGTTGCAAAAATGTAAGTTGCTGATGAGACCTTGCTGTATCCTTTAATCTTTCAATTATCTTAAGGCTTTGCAGGTACAGCCCTTTATTGTATAAGATGCGGGCATGGTCCATCAGTTCATGCAGGTGAATATCAATATTAGCTTCGTCCCTTATTAATCGTAAACTTGAAAGTATCTGCTTGTATAAATTCGCCTTGATATTTGACAACTGCTGCTTCTTTACACTTTTTGTTTTTTTAAGCAATTCCTTTTCATTGTAATCCGCCATTTTATCCAATGCATCAAAAAGCTGCACCACTTTCAGGTCGTCTGAAGAGGAATTTCTCTTGGCATAGAGCTTAAAATTCCGCTTCTCACTCTTTTCCAGCGATTTAACCAGTTGAAACAAGGCATCAGTTGAGCGGTTGGGCATTGTAATTTAATTGTTTAAAATCCTTACCAGTAAAGGGTTTCAGCGGAAAAGCTACCTTTTAAAAGCTGTAAAACCGTATTGATAATGATTTCCACCTGCATCATATCCAATCTAATTTAGTTGTGCTGGCAGTTTTTACGGTTGAACAGCCTTACAAAAATAAGCAGCCTGCAATCTTAACTCATTTATTTATCAATTTATTATGGCAGAAGGAAAAGTTCAGATTTTTGACACCACACTTCGTGACGGAGAACAGGTGCCAGGTTGTAAGTTGAATGCAAACGAAAAGCTGGAACTGGCATTACAACTGGAACAGTTAGGCGTAGATATTATTGAAGCAGGTTTCCCCATCTCCTCTCCCGGCGACTTTGATTCGGTAAGCCAGATCGCTAAAGCAGTAAAAAATGCAACAGTTTGCGGATTGAGCCGTGCTGTGCAGAAAGATATTGAAGTGGCTGCTGAAGCAGTGAAATATGCTGTCCGCCCCAGAATTCATACCGGTATTGGAACTTCTGACCTGCACATAAAAGCAAAATTCAATTCAACACAGGATGATATTTTACAAAGAGCTATTCAATGCGTAAAGTGGGCCAGGAATTTTGTAGACGATGTTGAATTTTATGCAGAGGATGCGGGAAGAACAGATAATGAATATTTAGCAAGGGTAATTGAAGCTGTTATTAAAGCCGGAGCAACGGTAGTGAATATACCTGATACAACGGGCTATTGCTTACCACATCAATATGGAGAGAAGATTGCTTACCTGGTAAACAATGTTCCGAATATTGATAAAGCTATCATCTCGTGTCATTGTCATAATGATCTTGGTTTAGCTACTGCTAATTCCATAGCTGGTGTTATAGCTGGTGCAAGACAAATTGAATGTACCATTAATGGTTTAGGAGAAAGAGCAGGAAACACTTCATTAGAAGAAGTGGTAATGATTATCAAACAACACAAACACCTTGGATTATATACTGATGTAAAAACACAACAACTGAATCCGCTGAGCCGTCGTGTTTCTGATACGATGCGAATGCCGGTACAACCTAACAAAGCAATTGTTGGAAGTAATGCATTCTCACATTCATCCGGTATACATCAGGATGGCTTTTTGAAAAATGCTCAGACGTATGAAATTATCAGTCCGGAAGAGGTTGGTGCTGATAGTTCGAAAATTGTACTTACTGCCAGAAGTGGAAGAAGTGCATTGGCTTATCGTTTCCAGAATCTGGGTTTTCAATTTGATAAAAGCGATGTAGATGTATTGTACAATGAATTCCTGAAAGTAGCAGACAGTAAAAAAGAAGTACAGGACTTTGATTTGACTTCAATAGCAAAGCAATATCAAACAAAAACAGTACTTGCATAATAACAATGGGTAAAACATTATTTGAAAAGATCTGGGAGAAGCATATTGTCAAAACCATTGACAACGGCCCGTCTGTATTATATATTGATAAGCATTTTATTCATGAAGTAACCAGTCCGCAGGCATTTACGGGTTTAAATAAAAGAGGCATCAAAGTCTTTCGCCCAAATCAGGTTGTGGCCACTGCTGATCACAATGTTCCTACACTCAATCAACATTTACCAATTAAAGAAGAATTAAGTCGTTTGCAGGTAGAGGCATTAATTAAGAATTGTTCAGAACATGGTATCGAATTATACGGACTCGGTCATCAGTACCAGGGAATTGTTCATGTGATCGGCCCTGAACTGGGAATTACACAACCGGGAATGACGATCGTATGCGGCGACAGTCATACTTCCACTCATGGCGCATTTGGTGCTATTGCTTTTGGCATAGGCACAAGTGAAGTGGAAATGGTTTTAGCTACGCAATGCTTATTGCAAAGCAAACCAAAACTGATGCGTATCAACATTGATGGTGAACTAAAAAAAGGCGTAGTATCAAAAGATATTGTACTATACATTCTTTCAAAGATCACAGCAAGCGGTGCTACAGGCTATGCCGTTGAATTTGCCGGTTCTGCTATTCGATCACTGAGTATGGAAGCCAGAATGACGATCTGTAACATGAGTATAGAAATGGGCGGCCGTTGCGGATTGATTGCGCCTGATGAAACTACTTTCGATTATTTAAAAGGAAGAGAGTTTGCCCCGAAAGGTGAAGAATGGGAAAAGAAAAAATCCGAATGGGCGGAATTATACTCTGATAAGGATGCAAAATTTGATAATGAGATCTTCATCAATGCAGAAGAGATTGAACCAATGATCACATACGGTACAAACCCGGGCATGGGAATTCGTATTTCCCAAAATATTCCTACTACAGAAACGATCAATGAAAATGACAGATCAGGGTTGGCAAAATCGTTAGCCTATATGGGCCTTGAGCAAGGCAAAGCAATCAAAGGACAAAAAGTAGATTATGTTTTTATAGGCAGTTGTACCAATTCTAGAATTGAAGACCTTAGACTAGTAGCCTCTTTTGTGAAAGGAAAAAAGAAAGCCGCAGGTGTAGAAGTATGGATCGTTCCGGGAAGTAAACAAGTAGAAGCACAAGCTATCGCTGAAGGTATTGATAAGGTTTTTGAAGAAGCCGGTTTTATGCTTCGTCAACCCGGTTGTTCAGCATGCCTTGGCATGAATGAAGACAAGATACCTGCCGGAAAGTATTGTATAAGTACATCTAACAGAAATTTTGAAGGAAGACAGGGAGCTGGTGCCAGAACATTGTTGGCAAGTCCGTTGACGGCAGCAGCCGCAGCCATTACAGGAGTAGTAACAGATGTAAGAGAATTATTAAACTAACATGAAAGCATTAACAACCATAAAGAGTCGATTCGTTCCCATCAATATAGAAAACATTGATACCGACCAGATCATTCCTGCCCGGTTTTTAAAGGCAACAACAAAAGAAGGATTTGGAAAAAATCTTTTTCGTGACTGGCGATATGAGAATGATGATGAATCAAAAACCATTGCACATTTTCCGTTGAACATGTCACAGTTTGACGGAGAGATATTAGTTGCCGGTAAAAATTTTGGTTGTGGTTCATCCAGAGAACATGCAGCATGGGCAATCCTGGATTATGGTTTCAGAGTAGTGGTGTCAAGTTTTTTTGCAGATATATTTAAAAACAATGCATTGAACAATGGTGTGCTTCCGGTACAGGTAAGTGATGCTTTTTTACAACGCATCTTTTTACAGGATAATAATACAGAATTAACAGTTGACCTGGAACAGCAAACCATTACTATCAATTCAACAGGTGAGCAAGAAAATTTTGACATTAATCCTTACAAAAAGACCTGCCTGCTGAACGGCTATGATGACATTGATTATTTATTAAGCATAAAAGAAGATATCGAACAATTCGAAACCCTGATAACATAAAAACTATGAAAAAGAAAATAACAGTCATCGAAGGTGATGGTATTGGACCGGAAGTAACAGCACAATCCGTTCATGTATTGAACGCCATTGCAAAATTTTTCCGTCATGAATTTGAATATACTTATTGCCTGATGGGAGCAGTTGCTATTGATAAAACAGGTAATCCATTGCCTAATGAAACAATTGAATCATGTTTGGAAAGCGATGCCATATTATTTGGCGCAATAGGTCACCCGAAATATGATAATGATCCAACTGCCAAAGTAAGACCTGAACAGGGCTTATTGAAACTCAGGAAATCACTACAATTATTTGCTAATATCCGCCCCGTAACAACATACTCATCGCTTCATCATCTTTCCCCCTTAAAAAGCAAGAATATAAAAGATGTTGACTTTGTTATTTACCGTGAATTGACTGGCGGAATTTATTTCGGTAAAAAAGAATTATCTCAAGATGGCACACAGGCTTCTGATGATTGTATTTACAGCACTGAAGAAATAGAAAGAATTGCTCATTTGGCATTTCAGGCAACACAACAGCGTAAAAAACATTTAACACTTGTAGATAAAGCCAATGTACTGGAAACTTCAAGGCTTTGGAGAAAGGTTGTACAAAATATGACTGCCCAATATCCTGACGTTTCTGTTGACTACATGTTTGTTGACAATGCAGCCATGCAGATCATCTTAAATCCAAAACAATTTGATGTTATTCTTACTGAAAATATGTTTGGTGATATCATTAGTGATGAAGCCAGTGTAATAAGTGGTTCGCTGGGATTACTTCCCTCGGCTTCCATAGGAAAAGGTGCTGCTTTGTTTGAACCCATTCACGGCTCCTATCCGCAAGCTGCAGGAAAGGATATAGCCAATCCGATAGGTTCTATTCTATCTGCTGCTATGCTGTTGGATCATTTGAAAATGAACCAGGAAGCGGCTTTGGTAAGACAGGCTGTTGAATGGACTTTGGCAAATGGTTTTGTTACAAAAGATATTGACCCGGTGAATTTCTACTTCACTTCTACATTGGGTGAGCTGATCTGTGATTATATAAGTGGTAATGTTCCCGGTTCAGGTAAAAGAGAAAATATCGAGTTGAGAAAATCAACTATCATATAATATTGAATTGACCAATCGCTAACGATGGTTCGTCAATCTGAAAAATAAAATTGCTTGCTTAGTTCTTTTTTTAAAATGGCGGGTGTATATTTATGATACATTCATCTCATGTTGAAGAACAATACATATAATATTATTACCTCTGTTGCCACAATTATTATTGTGGTGGTAATTATTATATCTTCTTCAATCGGAGGTGGTGCATGACTATAAAATAAAAACAAATTATACGAAACCCGCCTCTAAAAGGCGGGTTTTTTATTACCCGAAAAAAGACAAAACGTATTATGTATTACAACGAAAAAACAATTATCTATTTCAACGGAGAGTTTGTAAAAGCTTCAGAAGCTAAAACAGATCTTTATAGCCAGTCATTACACTATGGTTATGCCGTATTTGAAGGCATCCGCTCCTACCCTGTTGATGGCGGTACAAAGATCTTTAAAGCAAAAGAACATTATGACCGTCTTCGCCATTCTGCAGCATTAATGAAAATGCCTTTCAAGTATTCCACCGAAGAAATGACATCATTGAGTTATCAGGTGTTGGAGAAAAATAAATTTACTGATGCTTACCTGCGACCAATTGTTCTTTGCTCACCCAATATGTCCTTATCAAAAGGAAGAGAAAGCTATTTAGCAATTGAAGCATGGGAAAGGACAAATGGTTACCTGGCCAATAAAATGAGGTTGATGACATCGAGTTACCGTCGCCCAAATCCAAAAGGATTTCATGTAGAAGCAAAAGTGAGTGGTCATTATGTAAATTCTATTCTTGCCTGCCAGGAAGCAAAAGATGCGGGGTATGATGAAGCATTACTATTAGACAGCGATGGCTTTGTAGCAGAAGGACCCGGAGCAAACATCTTCTATGAAAAAGATGGGACACTATATACTCCGGCAAAAGGAAATATCCTTCCTGGAATTACAAGGGCAACAGTGATTGAATTGTGTTATGAACTGAACATTCCGGTTGTAGAAAAATTCTTTACCGCTGATGAAATGAAAAAAGCTGATACTGCTTTTTACTGCGGCACAGCTGCCGAAGTAGTTGAACTGGCTTCGCTGGATGAAGTTGAGTTCCCCAAAAGATGGGAAGACTCATTGAGTGGCCTGATACAAAAAGCATATAAAGCAAAAGTGCTGGAACAAAATTTTGAAACCAAAGAGAAAGTAGCATAATGCTGAATAGCGAACAGAACGATGAAGAGTGCGACGCAACAAAGACGATAGTAGTACAAAAGATGATAAACAAAAAATAAAAATGACTGAGCTAAATAAATATTCAAAGACGATTACACAGGATGTGACACAGCCTGCTGCACAGGCTATGCTCTATGGCATTGGATTGAAGGATGAAGATTTTTCAAAACCACAGATCGGTATTTGCAGTATGGGTTATGATGGCAACACCTGCAATATGCACCTGAATGACCTTGCAAAAATTGTAAAGCAAGGTGTGTGGGATAATGAACTGGTTGGATTGATTTTTAATACCATTGGCATCAGTGATGGCATCAGTAATGGTACAGATGGCATGCGATATAGTTTGGTAAGCCGTGACCTGATCGCTGATAGCATTGAAAGTGTTTGTGGTGGTTTTTATTATGATGGCTTGATTGCCATACCGGGCTGTGATAAGAATATGCCGGGCAGTTTGATTGCCATGGGTCGTTTGAATCGTCCTGCCATTATGATCTATGGTGGCACCATTGCACCGGGCCATTACAAAGGCGAAGACCTGAATATTATTTCTGCTTTTGAAGCATTAGGAAAAAAGATTGCAGGGCAGCTTGATGAAAATGATTTTAAAGAGATCATTAAACATTCTTGTCCGGGTGCCGGTGCATGTGGAGGTATGTATACAGCGAATACAATGGCAGCGGCGATTGAAGCATTGGGAATGAGTTTGCCTTACTCTTCTTCCAACCCTGCATTGAGTAAAGAAAAGAAAAAAGAATGTTTGGATGCTGGTAAAGCAATACTGCATTTATTAGAAAAAGATATTAAACCATCTGACATACTTACCCGAAAAGCATTTGAAAATGCGATGGTGGTTATTATGATACTGGGCGGGAGTACCAATGCTGTGCTTCACCTGATAGCTATGGCAAAAAGTGTGGGTGTGAAATTAACACTGGATGATTTTCAGGCTGTGAGTAACAAAATTCCTGTACTGGCAGATTTCAAACCATCTGGTAAATACCTGATGCAGGACCTGCATGTGCATGGCGGTATTCCTGCTGTGTTGAAATATTTATTGCAAAACGGGTTGCTGCATGGCGATTGCTTAACTGTAACAGGTAAAACTGTTGCTGAAAATTTAGAAGTAGTCCCTGATCTGAATTTCGATACTCAAAAAATTATTCTTCCACTGGAACATCCAGTGAAGAAAACCGGTCATTTGCAAATACTATATGGCAACCTTGCTGAAAAAGGAAGTGTGGCAAAGATCAGCGGTAAGGAAGGTGAAAAATTCAAAGGACCTGCTAGAGTATTTGATGGAGAACAAAAACTGATTGAAGGTATACAAAATGGCATTGTAAAATCAGGAGATGTCGTAGTTATAAAAAATGAAGGACCAAAGGGTGCACCCGGAATGCCTGAAATGCTGAAGCCAACTTCTGCCATAATAGGAGCAGGTTTGGGAAAATCAGTAGCATTGATCACTGACGGAAGATTCAGTGGCGGTACACATGGTTTTGTAGTTGGACATATAACACCAGAAGCTTATGAAGGTGGCCTTATTGCATTTGTAGAAGACAATGATATTATTGAAATAGATGTGACGAACAATAAAATTTCCTTGCTGGTGAGTGATGAAATAATAGCTCAACGAAAATCAAACTGGAAACAACCGGCGTTAAAAGTTACTAAAGGTGTTTTGTACAAATATGCAAAACTGGTTAAAAATGCAAGTGAAGGTTGTGTGACAGATGAGTAGCCTCCCCAAACCCCTCCGAAGGATGGGCTTTAGTCTCAGAATTGTATCGAGAAACATTAATAAGATGAAAATGGAAATATTAGAAAAAATAAAACTACCTACAACTGCGGAAACCAAGAACCCCCTTTCGGGGGGCAGGAGGGCCAGTTCTATTTCTGGTTCTGTAGCTGTGCTGGAAGCATTAATTGCAGAAAATGTCTCAACTATTTTCGGTTATCCGGGTGGGGCCATCATGCCTATTTATGATGCATTATATGACTACCAGGAAAAGCTGAACCATATATTAGTTCGTCATGAACAAGGTGCAATTCATGCTGCACAGGGTTTTGCAAGAAGCAGCGGACAAGTTGGTGTTGTGTTTGCCACTAGTGGGCCAGGTGCAACCAACCTTGTAACTGGTTTAGCTGATGCTATGATCGACTCCACTCCTGTTGTATGTGTAACCGGGCAGGTGTTTGCACATTTACTGGGAACCGATGCATTTCAGGAAACAGATGTGATCAATATTACTACACCGGTGACCAAATGGAATTACCAGGTAACGGATGCCTCTGAAATTCCATCTGTATTAGCCAAAGCATTTTATATAGCAAAAAGTGGAAGACCCGGACCTGTGTTAATCGACATAACAAAGAATGCACAACTGCAATTATTCGAGTATGAAGGTTATGTAAAATGTAATCATATTAGAAGTTATCGTCCCGCTCCGATTGTAAGAAAGGAATATATAGAAGAAGCTGCTAAACTAATAAATGAAGCAGAAAGACCATTTGTGATTTTCGGGCAAGGTGTGATATTGGGTAAAGCGGAAAAAGAATTCAAAGCCTTTATTGAAAAAGCCGGTATACCCTCCGCATGGACGATCATGGGCATGAGTGCCATACCAACTGATCATCCGCTTGCAGTTGGCATGTTGGGTATGCATGGCAACTACGGACCTAATTTATTGACCAATGAATGCGATGTTTTGATCGCAGTAGGTATGCGATTCGATGATAGAGTGACAGGACGTTTGGATAAATATGCAAAACAGGCAAAAGTTATTCACCTGGATATTGATCCTGCAGAGATAGATAAAAATGTAAAAACAACTGTGCCGGTTTGGGGCGATTGCAAAGAAACATTACCAATGCTTACTAAGTTGGTTGAGCATAAAGTATATCCTCAATGGCTTCAAAAGTTTGCAGATTGTGCTGCAAAAGAAAAAGAAAAGGTAATCAAGAATGAATTGAATCCTTCCTCCGAAGTGTTGACAATGGGAGAAGTGATAGCATTAGTGAATGAATTAACCAATGGGGATGCGATCATTGTAACAGATGTTGGACAGCACCAGATGGCTGCCTGCCGCTATGCGAAATTCAATCACACAAAAAGCAATATCACCAGTGGTGGCTTAGGGACTATGGGTTTTGCTTTACCTGCTGCAATTGGTGCAAAGTTTGGTGATCCAAAAAGAACAGTGGTTGCAGTGATTGGTGATGGTGGCTTTCAAATGACGTTGCAGGAATTAGGCACTATTATGCAATTTGATGTAGATGTGAAAATTCTGATCCTTAACAATGAATTTTTAGGAATGGTACGTCAATGGCAGGAGTTGTTCCATCAGCGGCGTTATTCATTCACTGATATCACTAGCCCGGATTTTGTACAACTGGCTAATGCTTATCGCATTCAGGGAAAATCTGTTTGTAAAAGAGAAGAGCTTAAACGTTCGTTGGAAGAAATGCTGAATCATAAGGGCTCGTTTTTACTGGAAGTGATGGTTGGAAAAGAAAATAATGTATTCCCGATGGTGCCGCAGGGAAAAGGTGTGGCAGAAGTTGTTTTGTGTAAAGAAGATGTTCAATAAAATTAAATAAATGGAAAAAAAAGAATTTACCATAACTGTTTATACAGAAAATCAGATCGGATTATTGAATCGTATTGCCATTATATTTTCCCGCCGGAAAATAAATGTAGACAGCCTGAACACTTCTCCTACCGAAGTTGAAAGTGTACATCGATTTACAATTGTAATTAACGAAACAGAAGATGTGGTGAAAAAGCTTTGCCGTCAAATTGAAAAGCAGGTAGAGGTGTTGAAAGCTTATTACAATACAGCCGATGAGATTGTTTGGCAGGAACTTGCTTTGTATAAAGTAAGTACAGATGCAATAGCTGAAAAAGTAAAAGTAGAAAGACTGCTGAGAGAGAATGGTGCAAGAGTAGTAGCAATTAGAAAAGACTATACTGTTTTTGAAACTACAGGTCAACGGGAAGAAACGGATGGATTGATTAAAGTACTGGAACCTTATGGGCTGATTGAATTTGTAAGAAGTGCAAGAGTGGCCATCATCAAAGGCAGCAGCCGGTTTCATGAACGATTAAAAGAATTTGAGAAAAAAGAACCTGGAGAAGAAGTGATTGAAAATGAATTCCTGGATAAGAACGAAGAAGTATTTACTATGTAATTAATCAACAAAAAATAAAAACACATAACAATGGCAAAACTAAATTTTGGAGGCGTTGAAGAAAACGTTGTAACAAGGGAAGAATTCCCTTTAAGTAAAGCACAGCAGGTTTTAAAAAATGAAACGGTAGCTGTGATCGGATATGGTGTGCAAGGACCCGGACAGGCATTGAACCAAAAAGATAATGGCATCAATGTAATTGTAGGACAAAGAAAAGATTCTAAAACCTGGGACAAAGCAATCAAAGACGGTTTTGTTCCCGGCGAAACATTATTTGAAATAGAAGAGGCATTACAAAGAGGTACAATTATTTGTTACCTGCTGAGTGATGCCGCACAAATAGCATTATGGCCAACTGTTCAAAAACATTTAACTCCAGGCAAAGCTTTATATTTTTCGCATGGCTTTGGAGTAACCTTCAATGAACAAACAGGCATTGTTCCTCCTAAAGATGTAGATGTATTTCTGGTTGCACCAAAAGGAAGTGGCACATCTTTAAGAAGAATGTTCTTGCAAGGCCGTGGACTGAACAGTTCCTACGCCATCTTTCAGGATGCAACGGGTAAAGCATTTGAAAGAGTTGTGGCATTAGGCATTGCTGTTGGAAGTGGCTATTTATTTGAAACAGATTTTAAGAAAGAAGTATATAGTGACCTGACAGGTGAAAGAGGAACACTGATGGGTGCAATACAGGGAATCTTTGCTGCGCAATATGAAGTGCTTCGTTCTAAAGGCCACTCTCCTTCTGAAGCATTTAATGAAACAGTTGAAGAACTCACACAATCATTAATGCCATTAGTAGCCGAAAACGGAATGGACTGGATGTATGCCAACTGTTCTACTACAGCTCAGCGAGGTGCATTAGATTGGTGGAAAAAATTCCGTGATGCTACGAAGCCCGTTTTTACCGAACTCTATGAAAGTGTTGCTGCCGGTAAAGAGTCTCAACGTTCGATTGACAGCAACAGTAAAGCTGACTACCGTGAGAAACTGGAAGAAGAACTGGCCGAACTCCGCAACAGTGAATTATGGCAAGCCGGTAAAACCGTAAGAAGCCTTCGTCCGGAAAATCAAAAACCAAAAGAAAAACAAAACGGAAATAATGATAATGTAGCGGGGTTGTTTAAAAAATTAGTAGAAAAACCAGAGAGTGTAGGATAAAATATAAAATAATGAATACTGCGACTGGCACAACATATAATTTTTCATTTCACGAAGCTGCGGAGCGGCTCAAAAAGATCGTAACACGGACACCACTTACATTCAACGCATCACTTTCAAAGAAATATAATTGTACTATTTTTTTGAAAAGAGAAGACCTGCAGGTGGTTCGTTCATATAAACTACGAGGAGCTTATAATATGATGAGTTCGTTGCCTGCTGATGAACTGAATAAAGGAGTGGTTTGTGCCAGTGCAGGTAATCATGCACAGGGATTTGCTTACAGCTGTAAAAAACTAAATGTAAAAGGTGTGGTATTCATGCCGATCATCACACCCAGGCAAAAAGTGAATCAGACAAAAATGTTTGGTGAGGATTTTATTGAAGTAAAACTCATTGGTGACACATTCGATGATTGTGCCATCGCTGCCAAACAATTCACAGAAGAAAAAAAAATGACCTTTATCCCACCCTTTGATGACTACCGCATCATTGAAGGTCAGGGAACAGTCGGTGTTGAGATTCTGGAAGAACAATCAG
>CAYVSH010000077.1:0-14428 GCA_964453625.1 uncultured Chitinophaga sp. | reverse complement strand
AACATTTAAATTGAATCCGTTGAAAAAGATAATGCCGGCAGCAATGCTGGTTTTAATTTGCATGTATGGCAAAGCCCAGAAACCAGAAGATCTCTTAAGTCAATGGGCTGAAAAATCACCAATTGAAAAAGTCTACCTGCATCTTGACCGTGATAATTATATAGCAGGGGAAATCGCCTGGTTCAAAGCATATCTCTCCTCCGACTATTTACCAGATACTATCAGTACGGTATTGTATGTAGAATTAATTAATTCATCATCAAATATCATAAGCCGCAAAATTTTACCCGTATTATTAGGAAGCACTAATGGCCAGCTTGAATTACCTGATTCGCTTTATACCGGAACCTATCTTTTAAGAGCTTATACTCCTTCCATGCTAAACAATGGAGCTGATCATATTTTTAGGAAACCCATTTTCATCTATGGAAAGAAGAAAACTGCAATAGCAAAGCAGGCCTTGAAAAATGTAACTCTTGTATTCTTTCCGGAAGGAGGCAATATGGTAACTGGCTTTACAAATACAATAACGTTTAAAGCAACAGATGAATATGGAATGCCTGTTACTGTATCCGGCAAAATCCTTAATGAAAAAAATGAGACCAAAGCTACATTTACATCTTATCATGCCGGTATGGGGATGTTTGAATTAACCCCCAATAGCAACGAAAAATATCATGCAGAAACTGATGATGGGAAAAAATATGATTTGCCATCATCTGTAGAAAATGGAATCTCTTTAACTATAATCCCTCATCCGGAAGGATACTACTTCGAGATCAAACAAAAGAAACATGATCATTCCTTCCGGGCTGCATACCTGCTTGGCCAGATGCAGCATCATGTAGTTTTTAAACAAACCCTGAACGGAACAAAGGATGAGTTGCAGGGAGTGATCAATACTACTAAAACAAACTCAGGGATTTTGCAGGTGACAGTGTTCAATAAAGATGGTGTCCCTCTTGCAGAACGTTTATGCTTTGTGAACAATAAAGAATATATACAAGCTGCTGAGCTCAGGTTAGATACAGTCAATTTTAATGAAAAGGGAAAGAATAATTTTAAGATACTGATGAAAGATACAGTGCAGGGAAGTTTTTCTGTTTCCATTACAGATGCAGACTATCAATTGATCGGACAAAGGCAACGATCAATTATTTCTGAATTATTGCTTTCCTCCGATCTTAAAGGATATATCCATGATCCGGCATGGTATTTTAGAAATGAAGATGATTCAACAAGAACTGCACTTGACCTCCTTATGATGACAAATGGCTGGCGGAGGTTTCGCTGGGATGAACTGGCACAGAAAATAAAAGATCCCGTGCCAAATATTAATCCATCATACATTTCCATTGAAGGAAAAATTAACCTAAGAGGAACCAATAAAGCTTTTGCCGAAAAAAACCTTATGGCCATCATTACGGCTGAAGGAATGGGAAAAAATATGCAATTACTAACTACAGATAAACAAGGCAATTTCAAATTGGACTCCCTGTTATTTTTTGGAAAAGCCCGAATCCTTTTTATTGACACAAGAGGTAAAAAAGGCCAATATATTGATGTGGTTACAAAAAATGATTCCTTAGAGAAACCATACATGATACAATATGGCAAAGACTGGTCATACAGGCCAATAGAAATTACTGCAACGGAATCAGATTTAAAAATGAATGCCGATTATGATGCCATCCAAAAAGCTGCCGGTTTGCTGCTGGAAGAAGTAAAAGTAAAAGCCATAAAGAAAACTCCAACAGAAATACTGGATGAAGAGTATACCCGGGGAATGTTTGGAGGTTTTTCTGATAAGACAATTGACCTGGTTAATACAGATCAGTTAATCACTGACGTTTCAATATTTGATTATCTTATTTCAAGAGTAACAGGACTTGATTTTGCACAGGATGGTGCCAATTTTACCATCTATTATCGCCAGGCACCCACTGCCAGTTCAATGGGGCTCATCCCAATGATCATTTACCTGAATGAAGTAGAAACAGATGCCAGTGTAGTTGCGTCCATTCCTCCAAATGAAATTGCCCTTATTAAAGTGTATAGTCACTTTGTCGGCGCCTCTGGCAATGCAGCAGGTGGTGCATTATCAATTTATACTAAAAAAGGGTCTGATATTGCCACTTCTTCGAGAGGTGATGTAATCACTTACAAAGGTTTTTCTGTGGTAAAAGAATTTTATGCTCCGGATTACAAGAAAGATGAATCAGCTTTGTTTAAGCCTGATAACCGCATCACATTGGCATGGCGGCCGAATATTTTCGTTAATAATATCAACCCCGTCATCCCCGTTAGTTTCTATAATAGCGACCGGTCCAAAAAATTCAGGGTGGTGGTTGAGGGAATGACAACATCGGGAAAACTGGTTTCGCTGGAAAAAATAATTACTCCTATACAAAAGTAACAGGCATAAAAAAGCCCCCTGTTCTTACGGGAACAATGGGGCTGGTTTTCAACCGTTGAAAACTATTTAGAAGGGAACCCTGCATCGGCCCTCACTTCATTCATTTGTTGTGTATGCCGGTTACTATGCCCGGCAATAAATAAATACAATTGGTAACAATCTACCCATCCTATCGGCAATTGAACCACATGGTTGCGAAGATCTTCGGTTGTATTTTTCATGTATTTAATGTGGTCCATCCTGTTTGTTTTGAAATCTGCAATGGCTTCATCCAGCGATGAAAAGCCGGTATTCTTTGGTTGAATTGGTTCCGGTGCCTTTGCTTTGAAAGACCTGTCCTCTACCATCTTAACAATTTGTTCATCCGTAACTTTTATTTCAGATCTTTTTTCGGGATTTGCCGGTGCTTTCATGGCTCCCTCAAACATGGTCCATAATAATTTCTCTGCGGCTGCAATATGAAAGATGCAGTCCTTTATTGACCATTTTTCAGGAGATGCTTTATAATTTAATTGTGCATCAGACAATCCTTGGGTTGCTTTTACTGCTTCCTTATAGGTATCCTTCATCAAACTCAAGGCACTTTTCCGTTCAGATTTACTGATAGTATTATCTTTTATAGTACCTGCAAGACCTGTAACAACTAACAATGTAAGCAGGTAAAGACCTGTTCTTCTTTTAAGCATGGCAAGCATTTTTAATTTAAAACCGGATAAGTGTTATCCAAAGGGGAAGGAAGGAACGAACGAAAAGGTACAAAAAAAATTAAGACAAACAAGTGTGTTTTCTTCACATTATGATTAATGATTATTGTGTGGCTTTTTTCTTACCATTCCTCCACGGGTATCTTTTATACTTTGCATGACAATGAAAGCATTAGGATCGATCTTTTCAATTTCTGCAGTTAAACGGGTTATTTCCAGCCTTGTTACAATTGTAAAAATAATGTCAGTTGGATTCGGGTTCTCCCCACTTTTTCCATAACCTCTTTTTCCAGTATAAACAGTAAGGCCTCTTCGCATCTTCTCTTTGATCATTTGTGCAATTTCACGGCTGTGTGGTGAGATAATAGTAACACTTGTAAACTCCTCAATACCTTCTAAAATAAAATCAACTGTTTTAGATGCGGCCAGGTAGGTTAATATGGAATACAAGGCCACTTCAACAGTAAGCAGGTATGCAGCCACAGAAAAAATAACAATATTAAATACAAGGATAAAATCACCTACCGAAACACTTCTTTTTTTGCTTAATGCTATTGCAAGAATTTCAGTGCCATCAATTACTCCACCGCCACGAATGGTAAGCCCAATGCCGGCTCCTAAAAAAAATCCACCAAAGACAGCTACCAATAACTTGTCATTAGTAATAACCGGAAAATGAACAGTAGCAACTACCAATGCCAATACAGTAATAGCAATTATACTTTTTATTGCAAATATTTTACTGATCTGCTGCCAGCCCATCAGCACAAAAGGGAGGTTTATCAATATCAGAAATAGTGAAACAGATATTCCTGTCTCACGGCTGGTAAGAAGTGATATACCGGTTACACCACCATCAATCAACCCATTTGGAATTAGAAAACCCTCTAAGCCAAATGCGGCTGAAAAAATTCCAATGGTCAGTAGCATCAAATTCCGGATGGCATTCCATATCACCCGGCGCATCACCATTGTTCCTTTAGCCATTTCATAACGACTAAGAACTTCCTCATCGGATTTGCCCAATGCCTTTTTTACTTCCCGAAGGATGATATGGTGTAATTTCGGATTCAAAGCACTCCTTCCAAAGATAGCTAAACAACTGGGCAATAAGCTTTGCTGACAATTTCAATTATGTAACTTTCAGGCATGAAAATAAATGACATTATTTCCTACCTTGAAACAATTGCCCATCCCTCTTTACAGGAGTCATACGACAATGCAGGATTGATAACAGGCGATAAAGACTGGACCTGTACCGGCATCATTTGTTCACTCGATGCTATAGAAGAAGTAGTGAATGAAGCAATTGAGAAAAAGTGCAATCTTATTGTAGCACATCATCCAATAATTTTTTCAGGATTAAAAAAAATAAACGGGAAGAATTATGTGGAGAAAACGATCATCAAAGCCATTAAAAATGATATTGCCATTTATGCCATTCATACCAATCTTGACAATGTACTTAACGGTGTAAACGGAAGAATTGCTGCAATCCTTGGCTTAAAAAACACAGCTCCGCTTTCTTTAAAAGAAAACACACTGAAAAAACTTTTCACTTTTGCTCCAGCGGAAAAAGCAGAAGAAGTACGAAACGCCATTTTTGCCGCCGGCGGCGGATTTATCAGCAACTATAGTGAATGCAGTTTCAATGCTGAAGGCGTTGGAACATTTAAGGGCAATGATGACACCAACCCTTATGTTGGTGAACCCGGTATACAACACCAGGAAAAAGAAATTAAGATCGAAGTAATCCTGCCCTCTCACCTCGAAAAAAAGGTGGTGGCAGCAATGATAAAGGCTCATCCGTATGAAGAAGTGGCTTTTGATGTGATAGCTCTTTCCAATAGAAATCCGTCTGCCGGCTCTGGAATAATTGGAGATTTGCCGGAATCAATGTCCGAGGACAATTTTTTACAGCTTCTAAAGGCTGTTTTTAATGTACCCGTAATTCGTCACACCCAAAAAAGAGGGATGCAGGTTAAAAAAGTAGCATGTTGTGGCGGGGCCGGAAGCTTTCTGATTTCCAGCGCATTAGCAGCTGGTGCCGATGCTTATGTTACGGCAGATATTAAATATCATGAGTTCTTCGATGCCAATAATCGGCTGCTGATTTCAGACATAGGGCATTATGAAAGCGAACAGTACACAATCAACCTGCTTCAGGAGGTTTTAGAGCAGAAATTCCCTACCTTTGCCGTCCTTAAAACAGAGGTAAAAACCAACCCGGTTCACTATTTTATATAAATGCTGGTTGGTGATTAATCTTCAAACATCAAACCCGATATTTTAATATGGCACATGTAAAAGAATTTTCCGTTGAAGAAAGACTGACTTCACTGGTTACGCTTCAGAAAATTGAAAGCAAACTAGACGAACTCCGGATACTAAAAGGTGAGTTACCGATGGAAGTGGCTGACCTGGAAGATGAGATACAAGGATTGCACTCCCGCCAGACCCGTATAGAAGAAGAAATAAATGGTGTTACAGATTTCATCGAGCAGCGGAAGAATGCTATTAAAGAAGCGGAAGCCCTTATTAAAAAGTACGACAAGCAAAGCAGCAACGTAAAAAATAACCGTGAGTTTGAAGCTATCAACAAAGAAGTTGAAATGCAGCAACTGGAAGTGAAACTGGCCGAAAAACATATCAAGGATGCTACTGATGAAATTGCTGAAAAAGCTGTTCTATTAGAAAAGGCAAAAAAGAATATAGCAGCAAAAGAAAGTGTGCTTGCAACAAAGAAAAGTGAACTTGAAAAGATCATTGTTAGCAACGAAAAAGAAGAGAAGCATTTTAATAAACTAGCTGTTGATGCAAGAGCACATGTGGAAGACAGATTACTGAGCAGCTACGAAAAGATCCGCAAAAGCTACCGTAATGGTTTAGCAGTTGTACCGGTAGAAAGAGATGCCTGCGGCGGATGCTTCAATGCTATTCCTCCTCAAAAACAAAGTGAAATCAAGCAACATAAAAAAGTAATGATCTGCGAGAACTGTGGCCGCATCCTTGTTGATGAAGAGCTACATGCTGCAGTTGAAGTGAAATAATTTTAGCTTATACTATTTATCAAAGCTGCCTATGGCAGCTTTTTTTATTGACACAGGAATAACATATTGCTTTTTTCCTTTCAAAAAAACTTAATTTTCCGTTTCAATGCTTTCCCGTCTTTCCATACAGAATTATGCAATCATTGATGAACTCGAAATTGAGTTCGACAACAAACTCAACGTAATAACAGGGGAAACCGGTGCAGGTAAATCAATCATCGTTGGTGCACTTGGATTAATACTGGGTCAAAGAGCAGACTCATCAGCATTGGTAAACAAAACAAAAAAGTGCATCATTGAAGGAAGTTTTAAAGCAGAGAAAAAGAAAGCTGTTCATTCATTTTTAAAAGAGAATGAACTGGATGCAGAAGAAGAACTGGTAGTGCGTCGTGAAATAAACGCTAACGGGAAATCGAGAGCATTTATCAATGATACACCGGTCAATCTTTCACAATTACAAGAGTTGAGTTCGCTGCTTGTTGATCTGCATCTCCAATTTGATACATTAGATGTAGGAGAATCCGGTTTTCAAAGGGAAGTGTTGGATGCCCTGGCCGGACATAACGATTTGCTTGGTGAATACTCCCAAACATTTCAGCAATGGCAATCATTAAAAAAAGAGCTGGCAGAACTAAAAGAACAACAACTCCAATTTAACAAGGAAGCAGATTACAACCGTTTCCAGTTTACTGAATTGGAAGAAGCAGCATTTAAGAATAATGAACTGGAAGAACTGGAAGCAGAAATAAAATTGCAAAGCAATGCGGAAGGAATAAAAGAAACGCTAAACAGTGTTTGTTTTGAATTGAGTGAAAATGAAGATCCCATTGTACAGCAGCTAAAGTCATTATTCAATAAACTTTCTCATTATGCCGCACATTACCCAAAGCTTGAAGAACTAATCAAAAGGCTTCAATCAACACAAATAGAATTACAGGATATTGCCGGAGATCTTGAAGCAATCAGCAACCAAATAAGTTTTGATCCGGAAAAGATGGAACGGATGAATGAACGTTTATCACTCGGATATAAGCTACAAAAAAAGCATGGTGTTAATTCTACTGATGAATTAATCGCCATACAACAACAGCTCGAAGAAAAGCTACAGGCAGTGTTGAACATTGATGAATCAATCCGACAAAAAGAAAAGGTAGCAGAAAATTTATATGCAGAGGTTGAAAAGCTTGCAAAAAAGATTTCTGCAAACAGAACAAAACAATTAAAACCTTTTGAGGAAAATGTAAACAAACTGCTTTCTAAGGTTGGAATGCCAAATGCTAAGCTAAAAGTAGAGATCACCCAAACAGAATTGAATAATTTTGGTTGGGATGCGATTGAATTCTTGTTTGATGCCAACAGGAGCGGACATTTTCAGCCCGTACGTAAAGTTGCAAGTGGTGGTGAGCTAAGCCGGCTTATGTTGAGTATAAAATCCCTTGTCGCTGAATCTATTGACCTGCCTTCACTAATCTTCGACGAAATTGATACAGGTATTTCTGGTGAAGCAGCAAGACAGGTTGGTATCATTATGAAAGGCCTTTCTTTCAACCGACAGGTCATCTGCATTACTCATCAACCACAAATAGCTGGTAAAGCCGATGCTCATTTCTTTGTATTTAAAGAAATAGTAAAAAACAAAGTGGAAACCAATATCCGGTTACTGACTCCCGAAGAAAGAATTACTTCCATTGCAAAAATGCTAAGCGGAGAGAAACCTACTGCAGCCGCAATGGAAAATGCAAGAGAGATGCTTATGAATTAAGCAATCGTATTTTCTACTTAGTAAGTTTACCAAATATGTATTGAAAACACTTTCTGATGTCGCAATTATGCATCTATGCATGATTATTGTATTATTTTAACAATGCGAATTAATAAACCAATATCCAATTGTATGAAAAACTATGTTTCCCTGGTTTTTATTTTTATTGCGTTGACTAATTCAGCAATTAGTATCGCCCAGCCAAAACCTCAGGATAAGAAAAGTATACCAATAGAAGACTCAGCAATCAATCTGCAAAAGGATGTTCACTACCGTATCATCCAAAATCAAATACAGCTTACAAACCTGCAACCAGAGGAGTACGACAAATTAGCTATACTTGATCTGCAAGGTACTATTCTGGTAAAAAAGACCGTATATACTCCAACAGCTGTTTTAGATATTACTATGCTGGAAGATGGTGTTTATATTCTTCAGCTACGTTCATCGGTTCGTTTAAAAGAAAAGACAATAAAGTTTATCATCAGGAAATAGTTCCTTGCTCTATCATTTTCTTTGCAACTGTGAATAAGGAAAAATATCCATGTTATTAGGATTATCAAATTGCTCTGTCCGCATTTCAAAATTCTTCAGCCTTTCTGTTTTATATCCTTCCCAATCAAATTCTTTTAGAAATTCTGCTGCTGCTAATGCTCCTTTTCTGAACAAAGCAATTTTCTCCTCGTCTTTCATAAAAAAGTTTAGCCAGCTATGTTCCCTTACATCAATATTTTTTACTCCCTTGTTAAAAGCCCTATTCTTGGTGATGAAGTCCCGGTCGAAATTAAACCGTACTGTAGCAAACAATGATGCGATATAGCTCATGATAGTATCATTCGTCCTGCTTGCATAATCCAGTACCCCATCTTGTAAACGGATACCAAATGTGGGCATCCTGGGCACCGGGTAATTGGGATTATAAAACACATTGATCGGAAAATTGGACAAAGTACCCCCATCTATAAACTGCACTGTATCAGGTATCCTCTTATTTTCATTCTGCCAGTTAAGGTGCTTATCCCATTTTTCAAAAGAACTTTTCATTCTTATATCAGAAAGAGAATAGGTCTCAAAAAAAACAGGAATGGACATACTGGCCCTTACAAAATCTCCCGGATGCACATCTTCTGGTCTTTTCCAGTACAAGTCCCACATTCTTGTAAATTCAATTTTCCGGTTGGCTATTATATCGCAGGTAATAAGAGTGAGCATTGGCATATGCGGCGGAAAATTATTGGTCCTCCTTGGGTCAGGTTTTAGTGAAAGCTGCGGTACTCTCATAAAATGATAAGAAAAGTCAGCGTAGTTCTCAATTTTCTTTTGCGTCACATCATTCTGCACATGAAAGTCTGAAATAATATTCCTGATCCAGTCATGAAAAGTTTTCCCTTCATTCAATCCATAACCGCTTCCCGCAAAAGCTTTGAATTTCTTTTTTATCCAAAAAATAAATACAGCTAACCCAATAAGCAGTGCACCTGCTCCCAAACCTATCCACCTGGCAATACCGGGGTAAATAAAATTCGCTATAAAACAACCTACTGTCAGCAGTAATAATATAATAAAGGTCCAGGTAAGTATACGGCCGAGCTTTTTAAATACATTATTACCCAACAACATTTTTTGTACAATACGTTTAATCCATTTGGTGAATTTCCAGTTCCCTGATTTTCCATCTACAAATGAAAACATATCCAGCTTTACCAGGTGATCAGTAATGATACCAGATTTCTCATCTTCCTTATTTCCTGCACAGGCAAGCAGCATAGCGTTTATAGAGCCTGCACTTGTTCCTGCCATACTAAAAAAACGGATGCCCATTTTTTCAAGTACATAAGTATAACCAACCAATGCTATACCTAATACTCCCCCACCTTCCTGCACCAGGTCAACATATTGATTGCCCTTTTCATCGGTTACATCAGAAACAACAAGCTTTATATTAATCGTATTAAAATGATCTTTTAGTTCTGCCACTATCTCTTCAACACCGGTCATTTGCAAAAACTCTTCTGTCGTTATTGGTTGCTTAGCCATAACAAAACAATTTTCAAAAAAATAATATAATTTTCCAGCTTGCAAGTTGAATGATATTCTTCAACAGGCCAATACTATTTTTTGGGTATTTCTGGTCCTTAAAAAGGAAAGGAAAGAGATAGCTTAGTAAGTTTTGAAAGAAGGACACATGGATTCCCTCCTGTTTCCATTATAGCGGTCAACTACACCTTGTTTTATGAGTGAGAATTCAAATGCTCCACGGGTACCGTTGAAATTTTTCAGTGAAGAAGTGGTAGCATCGTATGTAAAAGTAAATGTGATATCTTTTATTCCAAGACCTACCATCGGAATAATTGCATCCCGGTAACGGTAGTAAGCCCCGGCTATTAAAATTTTATCACCATCACCTGATAAATTATAGTGTGCATTCAAACCACCTACGATCTCGTATGATTTTGCCTGCAATGATGCATAAATATTCGGATTAACGATGACCCTATCGTTCAGCATAAAACTTCCGTTCAAAAAACCAGTATAACGAACAGCGATACGATTGTCTATCCCATCCGACTCATTGAAGAAAGATTCTCTTGGCCTGTTGATATGCATAGCAGAAAATCCTGCATTCAGATAAGTTCTATTATCCGGGAAATATGCATAGTTCATTCCCACCTGCATGTCAAGGTAGTTTATATTATTAGCATCCAATTTTGGTGCTACACCTGTCTGATGTGTATCAAAGAATCGGCCATTCCACTGGCTGGGAAACGACAGGTTGGAAGTATTGATATTTTTATTTGCCCATCCTACATTATATCCAAGGCTAATAAGGCTGCCAGCATCAATCATCTGGTGATAGGCAACAGATCCATAAATTTTTGTTGATGTGAGAGTGCCTGTTCCTGCTACATCTCTTAAGATAACTCCGCCTATTCCCAGCCACCCTGTATTATCCCTGTTTTGCATAGTTTGAACATCACCAAATGCACTCATTGTTTTATATGGAAATGCAGTAATAGAAGCCCATTGGTTCCTGTAATTTACTCCGAGCCTGTAATCCCCATCCGGAATGAAACCGGTATTTGCAGGATTTGTAAGTAAAGGCGAATTCAAAAATTGTGAAAAATGAAGATCCTGGCACAAAGCAGTTTGCCAAAAGCTTTGAGCCATCAGCATAGCAAAAACAAAATGTATTTTATTTTTTATCCTCATCTTCATTTATCAATTTACTTCATTTTCACTATCTGATTAACGTAATATCCCCCTTCTTAGTTGTCTTTGTTCCGTCAGAAAATTCAATACTTAATGTATAAACATATACATCCATTGGTTGTACGACTCCCTTTACTCTGCCATCCCAACCCTGGCTTTGACTATTTGTTTCAAAAACTTTTTGTCCCCAACGATTCCAGATCGTAAACTGCATTTTTGCGATACCAAAACCTCTTACGTAAACAATACTGTTCACATCTCCACTTTGAGGAGTAAATGCATTAGGTACATCAACCAACGGTAAAATTAGGTTCTCAACCGGTCTGCAAATAGTGCTATCACAACCAATTGCATTATAAGCGGTCAAACAGGCCGTAAAGGTTCCTGTAGCATTATATTGATGTTGAACAGGTGCCCTTGAGGTAGTCAGCAGTGTATCCCCGTCACCAAAATCCCATCTGAACCGCACTGCATCCGGAGATGAAAGATTGGTAAATGTGGTGGGTGTATTTTCTAGCGGCGGAATCGGTGAAACACTGAAATCAGGTGTTGGTGAATCAAACACTGTTATAGTAAATACAGCTGATGTATCTGACAAGTTACAGGTGTTTGGATTGTTAGCTATCAACACTACATTATAAGTTCCGGCGGCAGAGTAGGTATGAACAGGCTCAAATGCAGTTGAAGTGGTTCCGTCGCCAAAATCCCATAACCAGGTTTCACCCGCCAGCGATGTGTTTGTAAATACTGCATTGTATACAAGGCAGCCTGTTGAAGGTGTAGTGAAACTTGCTCTTACATTTTCAGCCACACTTAAAGTTCGGGTAATAGAATCAGGGGCATTACAATAATTACTGTCAGGCAATATCAGCTTGACTATATAAGTACCAGGTCCTGCATAACTGTGATTGACAGGGCCTGGACCAGTTTGCACTCTTGGCGAACCATCTCCAAAATCCCAGATAAATGATTGGGGCCCGAACGGTCGTGGCGGTGGAGGAACTGATAAATTATCGAACCGATAATTAAAAGAAGTACAAGGTGGTAGTTTGACTGGATTAAAATCTAATGTTGCCCTTAGATCACCAACACGGATATTGATATAAGAAGTATCACGGATATTACAGGTATTGGGATCAATAGCAATCAGACGAACCCTGTATGTACCAATAGCAGTATATGTATGAGAAGAACTGGGCGTTGTTGTAGTAACAATTGGTGAACCATCCCCGAAATCCCATTCGTAACTCTGTGCATTTCCGATAGTATCAATAAAATCAACAGTAAGCGGTACACAACCTGCAGTATCCCTCGGCACACCATTTATGGATGACTGTATATTCGCAGCAACTCCAGCAAGATTCATAGCAATTTTCACCATTGTGAGGTTACAATTGTTTGAATTATTGACCGTTGACCATGCACCGGGTGTAGTAGGATATGTAGGTGCCACTGCATTGAACTTACAGTTACCACAAATAGCCTGGTATATTACCCCATTGGCATCAAACCGGCTGGTACCGCCATCAACATGGTCTACACCTCCCTGAGTTGCAGTATTATTTTCTCCAAAAAAACTTCCGAATAGCTGTGCTGTTGCATCTCTTTGCAAAACAAAAAAATACATGTCCCTTCCATCAGTTGTTGATTTAAATGCATCTGGGGTAACTGGCAAACCACTTGTACCTGAGCTGTTATAGGTGTTGCTGTTAGAAAAAAAGCCACCCCAACCTGATATATAAACATTCTCACAACGATCTACCAAAAAAGCTACTGGTGAAATATTGGGAGTAGATGCCCCGGAACCAAATGCAGTTGAATAAACATAGTTTGACAGGTTAGGCTGCAACTTGGCAATAAATTGCTTACCCGACGGGTTATTATATGTGGCATTAATAATTTGCCAGCTTCCGGTTGTTTGTCCCATTATATAAGGGAATCCTAACAGATCAAACTGTATCCCATATACCTGGTCACTACCAGATGTACCGATATAAGTTGTTCTTGAAATAGCAGTTCCATTATTATTTATAATTGAAACAAAACCATCAACCCCACCCTGGTTGGAAGTACCAACAGTTCCGGTTGTGTTGCCTGGAAGATTAGTGCTTTCTGTTCCACCTGCTACATAAATATTACCTCCAGGGCCAAGTGAAAGAACATATGCTGCATCATTACCTGAACCACCCAGGTATGTAGCAAAAGTTACAGCACTAAGGTTTGGTGTAAGTTTCATTACTATGGCATCCTGCCCACCTGCATTGGCAGATTGAAATGGGGAACCTGAAACGGGAAAATTAGTTGATTGCGTACAGGAAGCTACATATACATTACCAGCACCATCTAATATCACTTCGCTACGGGCATCGTCACCATAGTTTCTGTGCAATGAAGTTAATCCTGCCGATAGTCCGATATTTACTCCATCATCTCCGGTGCCACCGATTTTCTTTGAACCAATCAAAGCAGTTCCAGATGCATTAAGTTTGGTAACTATGATATCATCTCCGCCACCCGGACCAACCTGTCCGCCTGGATTAACGATCGGATAATTAGAAGAGTTACTTCTTCCTGCAATAACAAGATTTCCCTGCGGATCAACTATAAGACTATGTGGCCGTTCATTACCTCCACCTCCAATATAAGTTGCATAAATTCTATTAGACCCATTTGGAGAAAGTTTGATAATGCTAATATCTACGGGTTCAGCTCCGACTCCACCCTGGTAGGTTGTTTGAAATGAACCTGGTGAGGAAGGAAAACCATCACCGAATGCAATACCCCCGCCAAACATACTTCCATCCGGGCCATAGGTAGCGGTAAATCCCCAGTTATCAGCAGTGCTACCCGAAAAAGAACAGAACACAATTACAGGATCAATAATTAAAGTAGCAGTCGGGTCATAGTTTTTTATATCAAACCGGAGTACATTATCCTTTACTACATATTTACAGGAAATTTCTTTCCTTCCTGTGATGTCAGATTGATAAGTATAAGGTGACGACTCCCGCATATCGCCAATGGAAGTTTTTATCACCAATTCTTTATTGGAAACCTGCAGTTTGTCAATGCCATCATACTTCAATGCAATTTTTGAAATATCTGCACCTGGTTTCACCACTATATCATATTTGAGGTAGCCATTATTGGTATAATACCGCACATCTACATTGGGATATACTTCCTGCAGTGTAACCGCCTGGTAAATTTTACAATCACCAGCCCATTTGGAAGGGTCATTACCGATAAAATAGTTATTGTAGGTTGGCACTAATTTTTCAGCCTT